>JAYVRC010000105.1:0-2701 GCA_043776615.1 Sphingobacteriia bacterium | reverse complement strand
CAACATTGGCCCTAATGGCAGAATCTCCTTGGGTTTTTGTTAATCCCCAACTTGATTTTGTTAGCGGTTGATATAAGGGTCTAGCATACCTTAATAAGGCTACTTGCTGATTTAGGTTTTGTAAATTGGCAATAGGGAAACTTCCAGTGATAATTAAAGAGTTGGTACCATTGTTTATAATATTGGTCAATCCCTGACTTTGTAAATAGGCCAACAATGCTGCATATTGACCGGGTTGTGCAACCACTTCAATGGTTACTTTATTATTGTCGATGGTAAAAATAGTATTGTTGGGGATGCTGGTAATTACACCAGTATTTGTTGCTAGTTGTGTTAAAGCAGAACCAATTAAATCGGTTGTTTTGCCTGTTGGACTAGCGGGGTAGTAAGGTGAAATTGTATTTGGATCAAAGATGAGTGGAGCGTACTTAATTTCAGCATTTTTTTCAATATAAATTTTATCGCCACACCAAATGGCGCCTTCAAATTTTACCAATGCCGTACCTGTTGATTTTATTTTTACTTTGCCATTCGGAACCCAAACAGTACCAAGCCATACAGAACCTGTTGTTCCAGAACCACTTGATATAAAAAAGGCATTGTTGATATCATCTTCGTCTCCATCGTCTTTATCTGCGATGTTTATAACGGGTGGCTTTAAACTAGAATGAATTTCAGTATAAATTCTACCAGCTTCACCACCATTTAGGGTACTTGCATTGATGTATTTTATGTCTACATTTTCTTCAACAAAAATACGAAACTGACCTTTGCTAATATTGTTGAAATTGTAAACAATATTTACTTTTTTATCACTGGTATTTTTGATGGATTTAAATACATAAGTACCAACCCCATTAAGTGTAAGGGTTTGGCCATTGGTAAGTACCACATCTCCATATATTCCAGGAACAATTGTTTGAGTTCCTGTTACTTTAGAAGCGCCTGCAGTATAGCTATTAATGAGTGGAAGGTTCGGGAATATAGGTAGTGTTAAAGCCCCAGTTGTTCTTCCCAATGTAGGAGTTGGCCCAGTGTAACTTGCACCAATTCTTTGTTTGATTGAACCTATAAAAGTACTGCCACTTTCATTTAATTTAATATTACCATTGATAACAGCATTTCCAGTAATTTTTATTCCTTTGTCTCCTTTTAAAACATCGTTATTTGCATTGGAATAATTATTGGCAAATAAATTTCCTGTAAGGGTAAACGTATTATCTAAGTCAATAGATTCTCTACTAAAAATATTTCCACTAATTACAGATTCTTTTTTAACGGAAACGTTTTTATAGCTTCCTAGATTGCCTAGAGTAGTTCCTTTGGGAAGTACTTTAATTTGTTGACTTAGTTTGAGGTCTTTTACACTGTAGAGCACAAAATCTTTAATAGGTAACTGTTGACTCTGTGCTTTAATGCCAACATAAATTGGTAATAAAAGCAAGACCACTAATACTTTAAATATCCCCTTCATAATAGGTAGGTTTAGTTTTTTAGCTATAATTACAAAATATTATCTATTTAATCAATTGAAGATCAAATAGATAATATTTTAAATTGTGTTCAATATTTCGAGGGATTTTTCAGCCTTGTTTCAATAAATAATATGTATTGTTACAAGAACAAAGGGATTGGATTAAGAAGTAATAAAGTTATGTTATTATTTCTACATAATGATTTTTTTTTATAAGAGAAGCTAGCGCCATAGCCTAGCTCATTATTCTCATCAGGATTGCCGACTTCACTTCGTTTGCCGTCATCCCAAAAAGGGGGGTATCCAAACTAAATTAAGTTCGAACGAACTTTTGGAAGATTTCATGCTAATATTTGAGATTAACCCCAAATGTGTCTGCGGAGCACTGAACCGCCACTTTTGCCAAACCGCTTAGCGGTTCGTTGTTTTCAAATCAGTTAATTGAATGTGTGGACCAATCCTTATTTCAATATTTTGAACTTCCATACCAATTTCTTTTTTTGAATTAAAGAGCGCCAGTCAATAAAAAATATGCAAAAAATCAAGAATAAACAAAACAAAAGACTTGCAACTGACTTCCAGGATAATGCATTTTGCATTATGTTATTGGCGTTTTCTGATGCATATTTACCTGCGTGTATTGCAAAAGTATCACTTGTAAATTTACCAATAAGAAAGGCCGGGATAATGTACTTGGCATTTAATTTTGACATGCCCGCTGCCAAAAAAAGAGGCGTTGTTGGAAGAGGTAACAAAGAGTAGGCTAGAACAATTATCTGGCCCTTCCATTTATTTTCCTTCATTTTTGTACCCAAAAACTGAACGTCATCATTTTTAGACTTCTTAAAATATTTATTTGATATTGAAGGGGTATATAAAATAAGCATGTACCTGCCTAGAACCGACCCTACTACTCCTGCAATTATTACCAACCATACATTTAAGTGAAAGGTTATTTGTAATAATATCATAATTGTAAACGCTGGTAGAAAGGGAAAAGGAACTATATCAAACAATAATGCTCCAACAAAAACCAATAAATATTGCCACCACATATTTTTTGTTTATAAAATGATACTAATGCCTATTAAACAATTCTGACTAACGACAAGCTAAAAAAGTTGCGATGTTGAAGGTAACAAAAAAAAGTCGAGCAAAGCTTGTCCAGCCCTGAACAAAAGCCAAATTGAAAAACCTCCGCCGGAGCAGGACAACGCTCTGCCAGCC
>JAYVRC010000104.1:0-10592 GCA_043776615.1 Sphingobacteriia bacterium | reverse complement strand
GTCAACAAAAAATTGAATCAATTGGGTGGGCAGCTATTCCATCAACTATACAAACCATCTTTTCGGAACAATACAAAGGCTCATCTACACAATTTGGTTGGCCATTTAACCAATGGTTATTTTGGTGGTTGGGTTCTGGTTGGTGGGGAGCAATGCTATTTTCTATTTGGCTTTTTTATCCAGCTTATATTGGGTGGAAACAAAAAAATATTTTTTTAGTTACCTGGACTATCGCCATTGCAGCAAGCTGTTTGGTAGAATGTACACTTAACTATCAATATGGGGTATTTCTACATGTTTGGCCAATTGTATTTTGCTGGAAATTATTCAGCACCCCCAATCACGAAAGCAATTTATAATTGCGAAAATCAAATAATCGAATGCCAGTTAATTTTTCAAATTGATACAGCAACTTATCTTTTAAAGAAAAATGTTTTTTAGTTGTATCCAATTCAATATTCCAATGCTTTTGCTCAATCCGTTGTTGCATAACTGCAGGATGGGTACCTGCAAATTTCTCCAACGAATCGAACTGATTAAAATCGTAAAAATCTGGACTAGCCAAAAATGCAGTGAGGGCTTCATCTTCATTCCAAAGCTTGCTTACATCTTTTTGTTTTTTCATCATCTGCGTTGGATCTTTTACCCAACCATAATGATATATATAAGCATCAATTGCTTTAACATTCAACTTCTGCTCTCCCCTTCTAAAACCCTGTGCATCTTTATAAGCGCTGATTGTTTTATCGTTTCTAATTATTCGTACTTCGTGACTGTACCATTTTCTACTATCACCTACATAATCATAAGTACCATAAAAATGTAAATACTTAAACAATAATCCTTCTACCCTTTTTTCGGTTTTAAATTGAGTACAAGCTTGCCTAATAGCATGATGGTATTGTTCATGAACCACTTCATCTCCCTGAATATAAAATGCCCAATCGCTTGCTGGATTAATTAATTGAAATGCTTTATTGGTTTCATCTGCCAATGCCGAACCGCCCGATCGTAGCGTTGCATCCCATACCGAATGATGAATTTTTATTTTTGGATCACCTATTGATTCCATTAAAGCCAATGTGTCATCTGAACAATCTCCAACAAGAACAATCATTTCATCTACCACTGGTAAAATAGATTTCACCGCTTCTACAATCGGATAATCATTAATGATTGCATTTTTTATAATGGTAAAACCAGAAATAAACATTTTCAAAAAAATTGTACCCCAAAGAACCGAAAACTTTACATCAAACTGATTTTTTGCGAATGTTTAATTTACAAGTAACAATAACTAGTTCAAAATGCTATTAACTTTGATTTTTAAGCATTATTATGGAAATAACCATTTGTTTTGATTTTGGCAATACACGACTAAAAGCTGCTATTTTTAAAGGCCCTGAATTTATCAAAGAATTTGTTTTAGCAGACGCTAGTGCAAGTACTATTGAGCAACTAATCATTGAATATCAACCCTCAAAAAGCATTTTATCGTCAGTTATTATACATCCACCAGAAATGGAGGATTTGCTAAGCTCAAGAACTCGCTTTCATAAACTATCTTATTCTAGTAAACTGCCTATAACTACACCTGTAGGAAAGCCCGAGACCATTGGTGCAGATAGATTGGCATTGGTTTCGGCCTCAGTTCACTTATTTCCAAAACAACATAATTTGTCAATAGCTTTAGGATCTTGTATTACCTATAATTTCATCAACAATAAGCATGAATTTTTGGGAGGAAGTATCTCCCCTGGCATGACCATGCGCTTTAGGTCGATGAATGAATTCACCGCACTTTTGCCAATTGTGAAGCCCCAACACAATTTCCCATTGGTGGGATATGATACCAAAACCAACCTTTTAAGTGGGGTTATTTTGGGGATGGCCAAAGAAATTGATGGAATAATTGACGCTTACTCGTTGAAATACAACAACTTTAACGTGCTATTAACCGGTGGAGACATGGCTTTTTTTGTACCTCACTTAAAAAACAAGATATTTGCCGACCCAAACCTAATTTTTAAAGGCTTATATGCAATTAGTGAGTACAACAACAGATAGGCTGGCTTTTGTAGTTAGTTTAATCTTCATCGTTTTTAGTTCAACTGCACAAGTTAACTCCCCCTATTCTAGATATGGAATTGGCAACTTAGTTGGCCCCCAACATATAATTAATAGAGGTATGGGAGGTATTCAGGCCGCTTATTCCGATGGTTTAAGTAATAATGTAGGGCAATCTGTAAATTTTAATAACCCTGCAACTTATGGTTCATTTTATATGATTTCTTATGATGTTGCACTAACAATAGATTCTAGAAATTTAAAAAGCAATAACCCTTCAGGTTCATTTAGCTCTGTTTACTTTATTCCTGCATACTTAGCTATAGGTTTCCCTTTGAACAAAACAAAAGGTTTAGGAATGGCTTTTGGATTAAAACCAATTAGCACTATAGATTATAATGTTTTTACAAAAGAAAAAACTGCTGGTGATAGTATTGGAACTAATTATGAAGGAAAGGGTGGTTTAAACGAAGCATTTATTGGAGTTGGTAAAAAATGGAAGAATTTACAAATAGGGTTTAATACAGGCTACCGATTTGGCAAAAAAGACTTTAGTACTAAAAAGATTTTTTTGAATGATACTGTAGCATACAACAATTCAAATTCAATATCAAAAACAAATTTTGGAGGCGTTTTTTTACATCTTGGCGTTCAATATGAATTTTCGATTCGCAAAGTTGAAAATACTGTAACTAAATCAACAGAAAACTATTTATTACGCTTTGGAGGAACCGCCAATTTTAAGCAAAATCTAGCTGCCAATCAAACAAAAGAAGTTGAAACCTTTGCAACAGGTGCAACTGGAAATTTAATAATAATTGATAGTATTTATAAACAAGAAAATATCAAAGGAAATTTAACTATGCCTTCAACTTATGAAGCAGGTGTTGTATTGCATAAAACAGTAAGTAATACAAGAGGGGTTTTTGAATTATGGTCGTTGGGAGCTGAATTTACCACTACCCAGTGGCAAAACTATCGTTATTACGATAAAGCAGATAATGCACTCAACAATAGCTGGATGTTAAAAATTGGCGGACAAATTAGTCCTAATCCTCAAGCAACTCGTAATTATTTGAACAATGTAAATTATAGGTTTGGAGTTAATTTCGGCAAAGACTATATAAATGCAGATGGAAAAGGATTAAACACAATGAGTGCCTCGCTTGGTGCTGGTTTCCCAATTCGTAAATGGAGGGCTTATGAAACTCAATATACCGTTGTTCAAACTGCATTTCAATTTGGAAAAAGAGGTTCTAGTACAAATAATATTACTGAATCTTTTTTTCAATTTACTTTTGGATTTAGCTTGAACGACAATTGGTTTATTAAACGTAAATATGATTAACAACTTTAATCTTAAAAATAAATGGATTGCAGCCTTTTTTATGGGCTGCTTTTTTATGATTGGTTGCGAAAATGATGTGAATGAAGTAAAGCAGTTAGGAAAAAAAAGACCATCAATTGAAGAAGGTATAAACATCATCAGCTATTTAAGTACTAATGGAGTTATGAAAGCTAGATTAACCGCTCCATTATTATTACGTTATCAAGGAGATAGCGCACTAAAATCAGAATTCCCAAAATCATTATTCGTTGAATTTTACAACGATAGCGCTAAAGTAGAAACAAGGCTGAGTGCTAAATATGGTAGATATTTAGAACAAGACAGAAAAATATTTTTAAGAGATAGTGTTGTTATTATTAGAGTAAATGGCGATACACTTACAACTAGTGAATTGTATTGGGACCAAACATTGGGGAAATTTTATACAGATAAATTTGTTGCAATTTCTCAAAGAGAGCCACGACAAAAACTATTTGCTAAAAAAGGTTTTTTTTCTAATCAAGAATTAACACAAATAACTTACAACGAATTACAGCCGGGAAGTTTTATTATCTTGCCAGATAGTACAGCGAGTCCGGCAAAACAATAATATATCAACTAATAATTTTTAATTCATAATTCTTAACTTTTAATTCTTTATGGAATACAGAGTAATGGGCAAAACAGGACTTCAACTAAGTATATTAAGCTTTGGAAGTTGGGTAACATTTCATAAACAAATTAATGATACTAGTGCCGATGAATTAATGGGTATTGCTTATGAAAATGGCATTAACTTTTTTGATAATGCAGAAGTTTATGCATTAGGAGAAAGTGAGAAAATGATGGGGCGTGTTTTAAAGGCAAAGAATTGGGAACGCAGTTCATATGTGCTTTCTTCAAAAGCATTTTTTGGCTGGAGAGGCACTAACAATAAACCCAACCAAACAGGCTTAAGTAGAAAACATTTAACTGAAGCTTGTAATGAAGCATTACAACGTTTACAAACCGATTACCTCGATTTATTTTATTGTCACCGTCCAGATAAATCAGTTCCTATAGAAGAAGTAGTGTTTACAATGAACACGCTTATTCAACAAGGAAAAATATTGTACTGGGGTACCAGTGAATGGAGTGGGGTTGAAATTATGGAAGCTCATAGAGTAGCTCAATCATACCGACTCATCGGCCCATCTATGGAACAACCTCAATACAATTTATTTGAAAGAAACAAAATGGAAAACGATTACCTACAATTATTTAAAAATGTAGGTTTGGGAACTACTATTTGGAGTCCATTGGCATCTGGCTTACTCACTGGTAAATACAATGATGGAATTCCGGCAGGAAGTAGGTTAGCTGTAGAGGGTTTTGACTGGTTAAAAGAAAAAACCTATGTAGAAGAGAAAATTGAAAAAGTAAAAAAATTACAAACATTGGCTATTGAATTGGGTGTTTCATTAGCATCATTAAGTATAGCATGGTGTATAAAAAATCCCCATGTTACCACAGCAATACTTGGCGCTACAAAAAAAGAGCAGTTAATTGATAACTTAAAAGCACTTGAAGTCCTGCAATTATTATCTACAGAAAACATGCTTAAAATAGAAAATATTATGCAGAATAAGCCTGTTCTGGCTGATTTTTAAAAAAATATCAGCCCGCTTTCCAACCTTTTATTCAAAACCCACTCTTAAATAAGAAGACTGATTGGAACAGGCACTTACCATACAAACGGCTGTTGTGAAAAAGGCCTGCAAAGGAGATGCAGCGGCTCAGGCATGGCTGTATCAGCAATACAGTAAAGCAATGTTTAATATTTGTATCAGAATGGCAGCAACCAAAAATGATGCAGAAGATCTTTTACAGGATGCATTTATCATAGCTTTTGAAAAAATTAATCAACTAAAAGAAGCTGATCAGTTTGGGGGATGGATTAAAAGGATTGTGGTAAATGAATGTATCAGATATACCAAAAAAAATATTGTTGTTGAAGATGTATCTGATGGTATGTTAAATGATTTGGCCGAAGAAGAAACAGCATGGTGGAAAATAGTTGACATAAGTATCATTCACCAAGAAATAAAAGCATTACCCGAAGGTTGCAAACAAGTGTTTAACCTTTATGTACTAGAAGATTATTCGCATAGAGAAATAGCACAGGAGTTGAATATAAGTGAATCAACAAGTAAGAGTCAGTACCATAGAGCAAAACAATTATTAAAAGAACGCATAACAAAATATTTAGCAATACATGGATGAGTTTAAACAATATATTCAAAACAATAAAGCGCAGTTAGATAGCGATGAGCCTTCTCCTTTGCTCTGGAATAATATTGAACAAAAAATTAAACCAATTCAAAAAGCTGTTCCAGTTATAACATTGTTGCGTTGGACTGTTGCGGCATGTTTAATTGTATTAGCAGGTATAGGAAGTTGGTACTTATTAAATCAACCAAAAACAGCTAAACTGAATCAAAATAGTTTAGTAACAAATGAAACAATAATAAAAAAAATAACGCCATCAATAATAGATACAATTAAAGGAGTTAACCCTGATTTATTAGCAAGTAATAATACTAAAAAAGTAGTTCGTTCTACTATGAATAGTTCAACAAAAAACAAACCTCAATTTGACAATTCAGCAATACTTGAAGTAGAAAAAAATACACTCAAAAATTTTGAATCAAGTTTTGTTCAGGTAATCAATCTTCAAAAAGCAAGAATCAGTACAATGCCGATGTATGCAGAAACTGCAGAGTACTTTAAAGATTTTAATATACAGATCAAGTTAATGGAAAATGAAGAAAAAACCATTAAAGCAACCATTGCAAAGCGTGGAATAAATAATGATTTACTCGATCAACTCATTAATCTATATCAGCAAAAATTAACCGTTCTGAAACAGCTGCAGCTGGAGATGAACAAAACCAACAATCGTTATAAACAAAACCGCGGACCAATAGATACAACCCGCGCTTATTTCTTAAGTATTTAAAAAAACAATATGAACAGTAAAAAATTAATTGGAAAAGCTACAGTAATACTTTTAGCATTTTCTTTATGTACCGCTGCTTTCGCACAAAATTATTCTGCTCCTACACCTGCTCCAAGAGTTAGTGGTTTTAGGCCTACTGAAATACAATCTGCCCAAAATGCAAAAGTGCTAACGGAAATGGATGATGTAAAATCAAAAGAAGTTAGCCAGGAAATTAGCACATCTAAATCACCAGAAATATACATTGATAATTCTTCTAGAGGTATTGTTATTAAAACTTGGGAACAAAATAAAGTAAAAGTTACTACTACTGTATTTTACGAAGGAGAAGGTAAATTATCTGATGAAGAGTGGTTTGAAAAATTAAATGTTTCATTAAAAATGTTGGGATCTTCTGTAAAAATAAAGTCAGGAACTATTAGTGGAGGAAGCTATACCATGAATGGAAATACATATGGCTGGAGTAGTTCTACATCAAATAGTGTAGCAGTATTCAATGGTAGTGGCAATAATATTGGTACAAAAAATAATATCAAAAGAATCATTACCATTTATATTCCGGCACAAAGTAGAATTGATATTGAGAGCAAATATGCCGATGTACAAATAACAGGAGCAATAACCAATGCAACTATCGATTTAACCAATGGCAATTTAGATGCTGAGAACTTTAATAAGCTCAACCTTCGTTCAAAATATTCGAACGTGTCATTGGATAATGTAGCACTTGCTGAAATTGAATTCATCAATGGTAGACTAAGCGCTAAAAATATTGACGATGCTGATATCGATACAAAGTATTCTACAGTGGAAATGGCATCTGTGAAAAAAATGATCTTTAGAAGTACCAATGATGAATATGAAATTGAAGAGATCCAAGAAATAAGAGGCAGGAAAAATTACGGTAACTTAAGAATCACCAAGTTAAATGGTTCTTTAGAAGTTGATGGAACCAATGCAGACATTAAAGTACGGAATATTGGATCAAACCTTAGTATGGTTAAAATTGATAATAAATATGCCGATATCAGACTTCCTTTAAAATCAATTCAAAATTATACCATCAATTATAGTGGCCCGTATAGCAATGTGTATGGAAATTTCGATAAACTACCATTGAAAGAAGAACTTAAATCATTTGATAAAAATGATGAGTTAGCATCTCAAATTCGCTCCACCATGCGTTCTGTTGAAAGAGCAACCGGCGGCGGCGAAAGCAATGAAAATAGATTTACAGCAGTATATGGTAGTGGAAAAGGATTAAAAATCGATATGAAATGCCAAAACTGTACAGTAGATTTTAAATAAGATACATCAGCCGATTTTTCTCATGTTATTAAATTATCGGTATCGTACCCCCGTTTCTACGGGGTACTTTGTTTATGTATATCCCTTAACTTTGAAGTATGACACATATCTATACCATT
Organism: Sphingobacteriia bacterium; assembly: GCA_043776615.1. Taxonomy (GTDB): domain Bacteria; phylum Bacteroidota; class Bacteroidia; order Chitinophagales; family Chitinophagaceae; genus Sediminibacterium. Next base: position 2,773 of record JAYVRC010000104.1, on the reverse strand, counting down.
CTTTGTATAGTAGGTACATTGCTTTTTATTGGATTTTTTGCAGGATATGAAATTGCATTTGTAACTGCAAACAGGCTTACCATTGAATTAAAGAAAAAACAAGGTAAAAAAAGCGGTACCATCCTTGCTCGCTTTATGGAATTTCCAGCTCGCTTTATTGGAACCTGCCTAATAGGACTTAATTTTTTCTTGGTAATTTATGGTTTACTATTTGGAGAGTTATTGCAAATGGGTATTTGGAACCCTTTGAAAATAGAAAGTGCCTACCTTAAATTGGCTTTTGATACTTTACTTTCTACGCTTGTGGTTTTGGTTATTGGAGAATTTATTCCGAAAGCCATTTTTCGAGCAAAAAACGATGCAATGCTCACTTTTTTTGCACCTTTGGCTAATTTTTTTCATAGCCTTTTCATGCCGTTAACAGATGTTTTTGTAAATATATCTCAATGGATACTGAAATATATTTTTAACGTTAGAGTGAACAATCGAAACGATGTATTTACTAAAGTAGACCTAGAGCATTTCTTTCAACAAACAAAAGAACAGGATGAAGAAACACAAGAATTAAATACTGAATTGTTTGAAAATGCACTTAGTTTACCAACTATAAAAGTGAGGCAGTGCCTTGTACCACGTACAGAAATTGTAGCCCTAGAAATCAATGCCAGCCTAGAAGATGCTAAAAATGAATTCATACAAACTAAATTAAGTAAGCTACTTGTTTATGAAGATAATATTGATAATATAGTAGGTTATATTCATCAATTAGATTTATTTGATAAGCCAACAAATGTAAAAGCAGTAATACACCCTATCATTGCTGTTCCTGAAAGCATGAGCGCTACAGATTTAATTAATAAGTTTTCTAAAGAAAGAAAAAGTATTGCTTGGGTAGTTGATGAATTTGGTGGAACTGCAGGAATTGTAACTATGGAAGATGTGTTAGAAGAAATTTTTGGAGAAATACACGATGAATATGATGAAGAAGAATTTGTTGAAAAACAATTGGCAGAAGATGAATTTATTTTAAGCGGAAGGTTGGAGTTAGATTATATCAACGAAAAATTTAACCTCAACTTACCTATTAGTGACTCAGAAACTTTAAGTGGATATATCATTAATGAACACGAAACTATTCCCAAACAAAAAGAAACCATCATTATTAATAATTTTAAGTTCGACATTATTTCAGTAAGCGATACTAGAATTGAAATGGTTAAATTGAAGGTTTTGCGTTAATTCTTCACTTATATAACCCTAACTTTACCGCCTTATCATAGAAACCCAATATGGCATTATTTAATAGATCTGGAGGAGAAGGAAAAGAAGAGATGACGTTTATTGATCATCTAGAAGCATTGCGAAGCCATATCATCAGATCTGTGCTAGCTATTCTGGTTGGCGCAATATTTATTTTTGTATATAGAAACTGGATATTTGACAACATTATAGTTGGACCAATTAATAAAAATTTCATAAGCTATAAAGTTCTTTGCGATTTTAGTCACTGGGCCCATATCGGAGATGCGCTTTGCATGCCTCCAGTTGAAGTAACCATGCAAAGCACCACTTTTGGTGGTCAGTTTTTAAGTAGCATTACCATGGCTTTTGTGGGTGGAATTATTATTGCATTTCCTTTTATTTTTTGGGAATTCTGGCGCTTTGTAAAACCAGCCCTAAAAGAAAAAGAACTAAAAAATACTCGATTCATTATTTTCTGGGTCTCCTTTTTCTTTTTTTGCGGAGCGTCATTTGGCTATTTCTTATTGGGCCCTTTTACCTTTAATTTCTTAGCAGGCTTTCAATTAGGCACAGAAAATATGATTGTTACAAAGCCTACTTTTGCTGATTATTTAGATAACCTAACAAATATAATATTGGGTTGTGGATTGGCTTTCGAATTACCTGTACTTGCATTTATACTTACAAAAATTGGACTAATTACACCAAAATATTTACGTACAACCAGAAAATATGCAGTTGTAATAATATTAGTAGTTGCGGCTTTTATAACGCCTAGTCCAGATTGGATGAGTCAACTAATTGTATTCATTCCATTATGGTTATTGTATGAATTAAGTATTTTAGTATCTGCAAGAGTATACAAGCAAGATAAAGCAGCTGAAGATGAAGAATGGGATTGAGAGATAAGAGTTATGAATTAAGAGAGATGAATTAAGAATTAAGAATGATTTGATATGAGTTATGTATTTGATACCTCCTTACCCATTGCAATAGGTTGCGATCATGCAGGATTGGAATATAAAATAGCTATTGTAAATTGGTTAACAGAAAAAGGATTTACAATTAAAGATTTTGGAACATATTCCGCAGATTCTGTAGATTACCCCGATTTTGCTCATCCAACTGCATTATCTGTAGAAACCGGAGAAGCAGCATTTGGAATATTACTCTGCGGAAGCGCCAACGGAGTAGCTATAACTGCCAATAAACACCAGGGTATTCGAGCAGGGCTTTGTTGGCAAAATGATGTTGCTCAACTTATTCGGATGCACAACAATGCTAACGTAATTTGTATCCCAGCTCGTTTTGTTGCATTGCCCTTAGCACTCCAAATGATTGAACTATTTATGAATACTCCTTTTGAGGGAGGTAGGCACGCCACACGTGTAAATAAAATTGCTTGTAAATAAACCCCCTAAAGAATGCATATGAAGAAAACAATGTTATTGGTATTTTTATGTAGTGCCAGTTTTGCAATTGCACAAAAAGAATCTCCTGCATCTAAGTATGCAACAGTGATTACTGCTCA
>JAYVRC010000103.1:0-2714 GCA_043776615.1 Sphingobacteriia bacterium | reverse complement strand
TCTACATGGATGGCACAGCTTCTAACTACTTTAACGGAACTACATTAATAGGAACAGCAACAGATAATGGAATTAATAAACTACAGGTAAATGGTAGTCAAAGCATATCAACAGATTTAATTCAGGGTGCAAGCGCATACCACAATTTTGGAACAACAAGCGGAACGAGCGGTTACGGATTCAGAGATAATGCAGGTTCAATGGAGTTTAAAAATAGCGGTGGAAGTTGGGCGGCTATTGGAGCAGGAAGCGGAACGGTTACAAGTGTAAGTGGAACAGGAACTGTTAGTGGGCTAACTCTTACAGGAACAGTAACTTCAAGTGGTAGTCTTACTTTAGGTGGAACTTTAAGTGTTGCTCTTGGAAGCAGTGTTACAGGTATACTACCAATAGCAAACGGTGGAACAGGAAGTGCAACGCAGAACTTTGTTGATTTAACAACGGCACAGACGGTTCCAGGGGTAAAATCAATGACTGGTATTTACACTAATTGGGAGAATACAAGTTATTTAAGATTTTCAAATGCAGGAGGAGGAACTCGGTGGGGGTACATTCAACATGATGGAACTAACATGGCATTCGCTAATGATATTGCAGGAGTGTTTTCTTTTAATAAGCAAGTAAATATAACATCTTCAACAGCCTCAACTTCTACTACAACAGGTGCTTTAGTAGTAACAGGTGGTGTTGGTGTTGGGGGGGCGTTGTTTGGTACTACAGCTACGTTTAGTGGCGGTACAGGTATTCCTTTAACATTAGATGCTAACACAGGCTCAAATACCAATATTCAATTTAATCAAAATGGTTCTGCAAAGTATTACATGAGGGCTTTGAATGGCGGAGGATTTAATTTATACGATAATACATTAGGAGCAGCAGTAATTGCTTTTTCATCAACAGGAGCAGCTTCGTTTAGTAGCACAGCCCAAACAACTAAACTTTTACTTAACTCTACTACAACAGCTAGTGCAACGGTAGGTAATGCAACCTTAGTTGCAGGAACAAAAACAGTAAGTACAACAGCAATAACGGCTAATAGTATTGTAGTATTAACAAGAAAAACAAGTGGTGGAACGGTAGGAACTTCAATTACTTATACCATTAGTGCAGGAACATCATTCACCATAACATCGGATAATATGTTAGACACCTCAACATTTAGTTGGGTAATTATAGACGGATATTAAAACAAAACAAATATGAAAAAGTACATTTTAATCGCTGCAATATTAGCAGCCACAACAGTTAAGGCACAGAGTATTGATACGGTAAAAAGTGCAATATTAGTAAAGCCAATCGTTTATAATAGCATGAAAAAAGATACTATATTTCAATTTAAAGTATCTGTTTTCGGAGTTCAATTAAGCGATACTACTGCGGGTGCAAATTCTTACATTGCCTTCTTTGATAGGAAGGCAAAAAGTATCGGAGATATGAATTTAGCACTCCCTTCAAGTATTGTAAATGCGTGGACTACTGATGATACAAGTGTAATAAACTTTATATTACTATCTTTAGGATTAACCAAAAAATAAACCATGAAAAAAACACTTACAATCCTAGCGATAATCTTCGCTACAAGTACACAAGCACAAAGTAAAGACACAACTGTGCAAGTAAAAATTGAGATTAACCAATTCAGGGCTTTGATACAAGCACTCGATCAATTAATTGATAGTAAAAAAGCAAGTAAAGAAGTGATTGAATTATTGACAAAAAATGCTTCTATATTAGATGCGGATAAACCAAAAGAAATAGTAAAACCTAAAAAATAAAGATAAAATATTATCGAGGGAGTTCATAAAAAAAAATAAATGTTAACGCTCAAATTAAATAGAATGGAGTTTAGTTGGTCGGAATTTTTGGCAGGAAGTAGTATAGCAGCAATAGTAACAGAGGCTATTAAATATTACCGTAAAAAAAATGAAGCTAAGTTCAATCTAGTTGACAACATGAACGACATAACTCATGTTCACGAATCAATGGAATACGTAGTTGATCATACTGTATTTGATAGGATGATGATATTTTGTGGTCAAGATTCAGCAGGGATATTAGCAGCAGGAAAGAAATTGTATATTTCCGCACAGTACGAAAAGTTTTACAGGCATAACGAAAAGATGCAAAGTATTGCTAGTATGATTCAAAGATGGGAGGCAGACACCGAGTATTATAAAATGTTTAGTAGAATACTGCAAGGCGAGATTTATAAGATAAAAGTGCCTGATATGCCTGATTGTAAATTGAAAGACATATACACATCACAGGGGGTAAAATACAGCGAAATTGGGCATTTAATGACTACCAACGATAACTCACTAGTATTCTACTATTCAATGGCTTCAAGTTCAGACGATAAGACAAACGCAGACGATAGAATGATAGCTGACAGTCAACTATCGATTATAAAAAATGTATTCGAGAAGCATAAAAAGTTTTATTAACAATTAAAATAAAAAGTATGAAACCCGTACCTTCATTTTTAGTAGACCTTATTCAAAGGTTATTTACGGCTAAGCCGCAGTTTTTTAAGTACATTCAAATATTTTCAGGTGTAATTGCTTTGATAGCTTTTGTTCCTGATATATTTGCTATGTTAGATATTAACGCTCCAGCATGGTTGAGTATCTTGAATGAGAAATCAATTAAAGCTGGTGCATTAATGACATTGCTTATGGCTCAATTGCCGAACAAACAAGTTAATCAACCTTAAC
>JAYVRC010000102.1:0-2721 GCA_043776615.1 Sphingobacteriia bacterium | reverse complement strand
CATGCACTAAAACCCCATCAACTGATTTAAAAATAACTTGCTTTGGTTTTACAAATTGTTGTTGAGGTAAAGATGGGTTAATAAACTGTTTACCAATTAAATTAATTGCTTTTGATTCAGTGCTTAAATCCATCACTGCAAGCACTGGAGGTTGATGGGTAGTTGCACTGATGAAAGCCATCGTATTTCCATCACCTGTAATAACTGGCGTCCATTCTAGTCCATCTCCAGTCGTTAACAATTCAATCCCAGCCTTGCTCACAGATACTCTAGCTACATGTCGGCGCTCAATGTCTTTGCTATCTGGACCAGCATTTGCACTAAAACTCAACCATTTTTTATCGGCACTTAACTCAATATGCTCCACCATATAATTACCTGTCGTTAATAACATTGGTTTGCCGTTTGTTGCATCCATCGAATACAAATGAGGCCATCCATCTTCATAAGATAAAAAAATAATTTTATTATCTGCTGCCCAATGTAAGTTAGTGCCACCATGGGTTGTAGGATAGGAACCTCTCAAGGTTTTAGGAGCAGTATAAATTAATTTTTCTTTACCGGTTTGCACATTTGCAGTATAAATACTCCAAGCATTGTGTTTTCTCGCAAGCATAGAATCTGGTGCTCCCCCCGTACCTGGCGTTCTTACAAAAACAACTTGACTACCATCGGGCGACCAATGAGGTGATTGATCAATACTAAAAGAAGGTGCAATCCATTGAATACTGGTTTTATTTTCTCTGTAAATGCCAATTAATGAATGGTCTTGTCGATTAACTGTAAATAATAATTCCTTGCCTGATGGTGACCATTCAAAAGAGCCCACATTCCCTTTAGTAACAAACAATGGCTTAGCATTACTTGTTCCATCAATTGATGAAATATAGGCTTGAGATGATTTTATAAACGCAATATTTTTACTATCTGGAGATATTACAGGATAATCGCCATCACCGATAAGTTTAATAACTCCACCTGCAAATGCTTTACTCCAAACCGTAACGGTTTTGCCTATTGTACTACTTGTTACATTTACTGGTGAACTTCTTTCCCAATTACCACTATGCTCGCCACCTCTTACAAATACTACCCAATTACCATCAGCAGAAATAGATAAGCTGGAAATTTCCTGACCGTCGTCTTCGTTAAAACTGGTTAGTTTCCTTGGTTTAAAATTGGGAGCTTCTGCAACATATATATTTCTTATACCAGCAGAATCTATTGCCCAAGCAATTTTGGCACCGTTAGCTGAACTTGTTAATTCTGTAGGGAATGCGTAATTTTTGTAATCAGCAAAACTGCCAGATTGAGCAAGTGAATAATTTGCACTTAGTAAAATCACTATCGAAACAATATTTATTTTTTTAAATAAATTCATACAGATATTTTTAAAAATTAGTGTAATAATAACACCATCGATTTTTTTGGCTCAAGTGAAAAAGTTGGACCTATGTTTTTATTATTTAACACATCGGTTCCAAAAGAAAATTTATTGGTGCGCTCGGAATAATTTTTTAATTGTACCTCTTTTAATTTATCAGAAGTATTTAATACTACCATGATAGTTTGATTATTATCAAACCTGAAATAAACATACAATCCATCTTGCGGTAAGTATTGCATTAACTTTCCTGTTTGTAATGCTGTACTCGTTTTTCTGAAATTGGCAAGAATTTTTACATAGTTGAATGCTTCTTGTTCGGTTGAATTTCTGCCAGACTCAACAAATTTATTACTTGCATCACCAGCAAATCCGCCAGGAAAATCTAACCTTACCATTCCATCATTGGGATCCTTAAAATTTTTCATCCATATTTCGGTACCGTAATACAATTGAGGAATACCGCGCATTGTGAGCAATAAACTCATTGCCATTTTGTATTTATTCATGTCTTCGCCAATAACAGATACAAAACGTTCCATATCGTGGTTATCTAAGAAGATACAATTTTCCGCTGGTTTTTTATACATTATATCTTCCACTAAAGTCATGTATAATTTTGTAACCCCATCTGTCCAACCATTCGGCTTATTTACTGCTTCTACCATTGCATTACTAACCGGAAAATCGGTGACCCCTGGTAGATTATGTTTAAACTTTGTTCCAATATTATTATCGGTAAAATATGCACTACCCAAAACTGAATTAGCGGTAACTTCTCCAAAAATCGAAATAGTAGGAAATTCTTTTAATAATGCTGTATTGATATTATTTAAAAATTGTTCGTCGCAATATTTATAGGTATCTACTCTCCAACCATCAATGCCAAATTCTTCAACTGTCCATAAAGCATGCTGAATTAAATAATTACTTACAAATGGATTACGTTGATTGATGTCTGGTAAATGAGGCACGAACCAACCATCTAACATTATTTTTTTATCCGCTTCATTTCCATTGTTACTAAAAATGGTTTCATTGCGATGATTGGTATTGGTGTAGCTATTCCACTGATTAATCCAATCTTTTGATGGTGCATCTTTGTAAAACCAATGTTCAATTCCAACATGATTATAAACAGCATCTTGAATTATTTTTATTCCGTTTGAGTGTGCAGCATCTATTAATTTTTTATATGAAGCTTCCCCTCCCATTCGTTTATCAATTTTATAATGATTGGTAAACCAATATCCATGATAGCCTGCCATCATTCCAGCCTGTTCAGCTTCTAGCGGCATATCATTTTCTATAACGGGAGTAAGCCAAAGCGCGGTAAC
>JAYVRC010000101.1:0-2721 GCA_043776615.1 Sphingobacteriia bacterium | reverse complement strand
CTAAATTGCAAATTGCAATTGCAAAATCATACCAAGATGTAACACCTGTATTACTATAATGGTAAATTCCCGAATGCTTATTCCCATTTTGAGCTTCTTCAATAATATGCATTATTACTTTAGCTAAATCAGCTGCAAATGTTGGAGCACCAACTTGATCACTTACCACTTTAATTTCATCTCTTTCTTTCATTAACCGTAACATGGTCTTTACAAAATTATTCCCATGTGTGCTATAAACCCATGATGTTCTTATAATAATTGATGTGGGATTATTTTTTTGAGCCAACTCTTCGCCCACTAATTTACTATGACCATAATAGTTTACTGGATTTGTTGGAGTATCAGTTGTATAAGGACTGGCGCCATTTCCATCAAATACATAATCAGTAGAAATAGTAATTAATTTACATTGATGTTTTTCACAACTTTCAGCTATAATTCCTACAGATTTTCCATTAATAGTTGAAGCAAGATGTTGTTCAGTTTCCGCTTTATCAACTGCAGTATATGCGGCGCAATTGATAAAATAATTGGGAACAATTTGATCAAAGAACGGGGCAATCGAATTGGGATTAGCAAGATCCAATGTAACTCTATCAGTAAAAATGAAATGGAATTTATTATCGAATGAAGCTGCAAGCTGTTTTAATTCCCAACCTAATTGTCCGTTTGTTCCTGTAACCACAATAACTGGTTTCATGCAATTAATTTATTTACCTGAACTAAATTCTTTAGGTTGTTTACTCCATTCTTCAACAGGCAAAGATTTAAAATAATCATAGGTTTTCTTTAAACCCTCAGTCCTATTAATTGTAGGTTCCCATCCTAATAATTCTCTTGCTTTGGTAATATCTGGCTTACGTTGTTTAGGATCATCAACAGGAAGCTCTTTATAAATAATTTTAACTGTTGAACCTGTAAGTTTCAATACTTCTTCAGCAAAATCTTTTAAAGTAATTTCATTCGGATTGCCAATATTAACTGGCATTGTATAATCGCTCATTAACAATCGATAAATACCTTCCACTAAATCATCAACATAACAAAACGATCTTGTTTGACTTCCATCTCCAAAAACAGTTAGATCTTCTCCGCGTAAAGCCTGGCCAATAAAAGCTGGCAGAGCTCTTCCATCATTCAATCGCATTCTTGGACCGTAGGTATTAAAAATTCTAATGATTCTAGTTTCAACCCCATGAAAAGTATAATAAGCTCTTGTGATTGATTCCATAAATCGCTTTGCCTCATCATACACACCACGCGGACCTACCGGATTAACATTACCCCAATACTCTTCTGTTTGAGGATGTACCATCGGATCTCCGTAAACTTCACTTGTAGAGGCAACCAACATTCTAGCATTCTTTGCTTTGGCCAATCCCAAACAATTATGGGTTCCCAATGCACCTACTTTTAAGGTTTGAATAGGGATTTTTAAATAGTCGATTGGGCTTGCTGGTGAAGCAAAATGTAGAATATAATCTAACTCACCTGGAACATGAATAAACTTAGACACATCATGATTGTAAAACTCGAATTGCTCTAATTTAAATAGATGTTCAATATTTCTTAAATCACCTGTAATTAAATTATCCATCCCAATTACATGATAACCTTCTTTAATAAAGCGATCACATAAATGAGAACCTAAAAATCCTGCAGCACCTGTTATTAAAACTCTTTTTCTAGCCATAATATTTTGTTTTAAGGGCGTCCAACACTTTCGTAGTGATATCCCATATCGGTAATAAATTTAACATCAAAAAGGTTTCTTCCGTCAAATATAGCCTTGTTGATTAATGTTGTATTGATTCTTTCAAAATCTGGTGTTCTAAACTCACTCCACTCAGTTGCAATAATCAATGCATCTGCACCTTCTAATGCCTCGTATTGATTAGAAGCATACTTTATTTTGTTGCCAATATCTTTTTTCACATTGCTCATTGCTTCCGGATCAAAAGCAGTAACAGTAGCACCCGCAGCAGTTAAAGCATCAATTAAATACAATGCTGGCGCTTCACGAATGTCATCTGTATTTGGCTTAAAAGCCAATCCCCATAAAGCAAAATGTTTTCCTGCTAAATTTCCTTTAAAGTAATTATTTATTTTAGGCATTAAGTGCAATTTTTGTGCTTCATTAACAGCTTCAACAGATTTTAAAATTTTAAAGTCATAATTCACTTCTTCAGAAGACATAATTAATGCCTGCACATCTTTAGGAAAACAACTTCCACCATATCCTATACCCGGAAATAGAAAACGCTTCCCAATTCTATCATCACTTCCAATTCCCCTTCTAACCATATCAACATCTGCACCAACTTTTTCGCAGAGTTGAGCAATTTCATTCATGAAAGAAATTTTGGTTGCTAAGAAAGAATTAGCAGCATATTTTGTAAGCTCCGCAGATTTTTCATCCATAAAAATTACTGGATTACCCTGACGAACAAATGGAGCATACAAATCTGACATTACTTTTTTTGCACGATCAGAAATAGTACCAACCACTACTCTATCTGGTTTCATAAAATCATCAACAGCTACACCCTCCCGCAAAAATTCTGGATTACTCACTACATCAAACTCTCCTTTATAACTCTGAGCTACGGTCGCATGAACCTTAGCTGCAGTGCCAACTGGAACAGTGCTTTTATCAACTATCACTTTATAGTCAGTTAAAATTTTACCTAAATCTTTGGCTACTCCTAAAATATAACG
>JAYVRC010000100.1:0-2735 GCA_043776615.1 Sphingobacteriia bacterium | reverse complement strand
TTATTTTATAATATTTGCCATCCGAAGTGTTAATGTTAACAAACAAAATAGTTTTGGCACGCAAGTTGCCTCACCACATTTGAAAACAATTATTATTTGCTATTTAAATTAAAAAAAACAAAATGAAAAAGTTACTATTTATTTTACTTGCAGGAAGCATATTTGCATTTCTGTCTTGCAGTAAGAACAACAGTTCTCCTGTTGCAGATTCTTCAATGAGTGTTTACTTAGTTGATGCACCTGCAGCCTACGACAAAGTATTTATTGATATACAAAGTGTACAAGTAAAAACATCTACTGATGCAAGTGAAAGTGATTGGCAAACTATAAATATTGCAAGAAAGGGTATTTATAACTTATTGAATTTTAAAAACGGAATTGACACGTTATTGGGAACTTTAAAACTACCAGCTGGAAGAATTAATCAGTTGAGACTTGTTTTAGGATCGAATAACAGTGTGGTTTTAAATGGCGTTACTTATCCATTATCAACTCCTTCTGCTCAACAGTCGGGTTTAAAGCTACAGATTAAAGCAGACCTAGTTGCTGGTATTGATTACCGAATCTGGATTGATTTTGATGCAGCAAGATCTATTGTAGAGACAGGATCTGGAACGTATATTCTTAAACCTGTAATCAGAACCTTTACACAGGCTGAAAGTGGAGCAATCAAAGGGTTTACGCTACCTATATCTGCAAAAGGATGGGTGTTTGCTATTGCTAATGTAAATGATACAATTTCTTCAACACCAGCAGATCTTTTAACAGGTGCATATTTGTTAAGAGGATTACCAGCTGCAACTTATAAAGTATCCTTTCGTGCAACTGCAGGTGTTTACCGAGATACCACATTTAATAATGTTTCTGTTACAACAGGAGTAGTAACTGATCTGGGTATACTTACGTTTAAATAATTTTTACTGATTGAATATACAAAAATGGAGCGGCTTAATTAAAGTCGTTCCATTTTTTATTACTGTGTTTAATTGCTCAGTTTAGAAATTAATCAATGGATGAATTTTAGCGCACTGCTATTTTAATAAACTATCTTTTATGATAATCAACCCTTCTTCAGGGTCTTTTAAAAGAATACTTCTTTCATCAATTAATTGTTTAAGCGAAGAATCTTTAAGCGAATCGAGTAAAATATTTTTCAGATAAAAAGTTTCTTTTGGTTTGTTTGGTTGAATCCAATGTATAATTTTACATTGGCAACTTGCATTTTCTGGTGAATTGAGTACCTCTTCAATTTGTCCACCTTTACCCAATTTTGTGTACACTTCTCTTATACCAATAATTCTTTTGTTGTTGCCTGCATCAAAATTCCAGGAAGCTGAAATGGCATCAAAAAAATTATTTTTTGAATCAAGGCTGAGCAAACTATGTCGGGGATACTCTACAATATTTTTTGAATTTTTTATTTTGGAGTGAATTGAAAGAATATGTGGAGATTCGAACTGTACATATCCTATATGATTAAAACTAGCTCCATAACGATAATAGTTAAAATACCCATTTTTATATTTTATCTCTACAATGTTGGCCACTACTTTATGAAACCGATTCGGATCAGAAATTCTTGCTTGTGGTGAACTGGTATAGCAAAGCCAAATACCTTCTAAACTATCTATTTCAGCTTGCGTTACTTTATATGGCAACAAATTAAAATCTGCTTTTATCGTATTCCAGTTACTAGTTACATCTTTTTGTTGATGCGATAAAAATAATAAACCTATAAAAAGTATAATACAAATGGGTATCAAAATGAATCGATAATATTTCAATTTTTCATTGGCTATCCTTTTGTTTTCTTTTTGTAATGTCGATAATTGAAGTCTTAACTGTTGATTTTCATTAATAATTGAATAACTGTCTTTGTTTAAAGATGCGATAGTATCTGTTGATACGAGCAAAGGGTCTACTGGGTTTAATTCGAAAGCTTGCCTACCCATTTGGTACAAGTAAACATAACAAGTATCTATCAAAAAAGACCTAGGATTTGCTACCAAGCCCATTAAAGCATCTTTTATTTGGCCGCCAGTGATATCGTACTTTCTAAAAGGGTATTCAGCTTTGTTTTTTTGCGAATCAGGTTCATAAACAATATGTCCAAATTGAAGGTAGGTTTCGGGAAGTTGATTGCTTATTTCACTCAAAACTATGGCCAGCCCCTCATAATTTTTGCGATTGGTGTTCTGAATAATCAATTTTCCAGTTTCTAACTGAAATTTTTCTATTGATTTGTTCAGCAAGTAAATTATTTCTTCTTTACCTTTTTTTAGCATGTAATTTTATAATATATTGAAAATCAACTATCAGTAAATTTCCGAAATGAAAATTCTATTTCGGAAACTACGAAATTTATTTGAAAATTGTTTAGAAATAAGAAAACCAACAAACGATTGCTTAGTTTACTATTTTGTTTCTCAATTCCTGCTTGTATGTAGGTACTAACGCCATATTTTGCTAATTTAAATTGCTGCCAAAATGAAAAAGAGAACTTCTTTAAAGTTTTTCACTCTTTGTATTTTTCTCATGATTGCTTTCTTACAAGTAATGGGTCAGTCCAAGCTTGTTAAAGGCACTGTAATAGATGAGAGAAAAAATCCTATCTCAGGTGCTACTGTAAACATAAAAGGAACAATAATATCAAGAATTACAGATAATAATGGGTTTTTTACTATTCAAGTACCAATTGACAAAGATGTATTGCTAGTTAGTTTTATTGGATACGA
>JAYVRC010000099.1:0-2740 GCA_043776615.1 Sphingobacteriia bacterium | reverse complement strand
AGCGTTTTGCAGGTTTAACTTGTATATCATTGACTGTGTATTCGGCTTCTTTACAGCTTTCTAAAAACGATTGTGCATCTGATAAATTTGTTAATTTTGAAGGGCCTTCAGCTTTAAAATTAACCGACTTTCCATTGATATCTGGTGCATTAAAAATAGCTTCAACTTTAAAAGAGCTTTCAGAAATAAATTGGTTTATTTCTCTCTCACGTTCAACAATTAATCTTACGGCTACACTTTGCACCCTGCCAGCACTGAGGCTTCTTTGCATTCCAATTTTTCTCCATAATACTGGACTCAATTCAAACCCCACCAACCTATCAAGTACTCTTCTGGCTTGTTGCGCATTTACCAGATTCATATTAATTATTCTAGGATTTGCAACAGCTTTTTTTATAGCTGGTGCTGTAATTTCATGAAATACAATTCTTTTAGTAACAGATGGATCTAACCCTAATACTTCAGCTAAATGCCAACTAATACTTTCTCCTTCACGGTCTTCATCCGATGCAAGCCAAACTTCATCAGCTTTTTTTGCAAGCTGTCTTAATTCTTTTACAACTCTTTCTTTTTCTTCTGGTACTTTATAGCGAGGTTGGTAATTATTAGAAACATCGATACCCATATCGTCTTTTTCAAGATCTCTAATATGGCCGTAACAACTTTTTACCTCAAAATCTTTACCAAGAATTTTTTCAATGGTTTTTGCTTTTGCCGGTGACTCAACAATCAGTAAATTTTTTGCCATTTGCCTACCTGTTTACTTCTTTTTTTCAACTTTAAATAGTCCATTAAACTGCTTAGCTGATTTGTTTAAATCAAGCCATTGTTTCAATTCCAATCATGCAATATTAGTGTAAACCATCAAATCACAAAAAAAACTCCCTAAGGGGTGGAGGTTAAAAAATGGATGATTTTGTCTTTTGTACTATGATCCTTGTAAATTTTATTATGCCCCAAACCCTTTGTGATGAATAGTTCTAGCCTGTCTATTTGCTCAGATAATAATGGCTTAACATCATTAAATGTACATACATTATCTTCTTGGTCGTGCACCCAAAGTATTTTTGCAGTAGAAGTTCTTGCCACTCTGGCTACCGAAAAGTAGGAAATTGGTTGTTGGGCAATTTGCTCAATATGCTGTTTAAATGCCAGTATAATTTTTGGATCAGAAGGAATTAATGTGAAAAAGTTTTCAACTGCTGTTTTGGTTTCAGTTGCAGGGGCAATTAATACCAATTTCCTTTTTTCTTGATTTGCAAGCAATTCAACTGCTAGTGAAGCAGCTAAACCTCCCAAAGAGTGGGCAATGATTGCATACAAAGGGCCAAATTTTTCTTCAATAGCCAATATGGTATCTCTATATATTAATGCATTTATTTTTTTGCCATCACTATCCCCATGCGCTGGAGCATCAAATGCCAACACCTCAAAACCTTCTTTTCTAAGTGCAATAACATACTTATCGAATTTATAAGCATAGCTACTAAATCCGTGTACAATTAAAATTATTTTGGCATTTGGTTGAGTGCTTTCCCACCTGAACCCTCTTATGGTTAGTTTATTTTGTTGTACACTAATTGGAACTGCTTTATGAAAAACTGGTGGAATAATTCTTTTTGCTTTTGATTTAAAAGGAGTAGAAAATAAGTCAAAGGCAATGGATGCCGCTTTTTGGGGGGAAACTAATCCAACAGTTTTTATCCTAGTTTTATAATATCCCAAAATTACCCGCTGCTTAAACTTTAACTTCATTACCCAAAGATAGGCGCTATTTACGAGTAAATTAAATGGGAAGGAGTAGAAATATTTTACAAGTATTTGATTATCAATATGTTAACAAGTAATTTTATTTAAGATTGGTTAATAATTGTTTTGAAATACTTTTGCAACCCAAACCATACCCATGTATTCTATCCATATTAAATTTGAGCAAAAAGGAGTAGAGCCATTATCCCTTCATAATATTGAGGCCGATCAAAGCATTTTAGAAGTTTGTTTAGATAATAATATTGAATTACACCACAATTGTGGAGCAGTTTGCGCATGCAGTACTTGCCATTTATATATTGATAAAGGAGCTGAGTTTATAGAAGAATTGAACGATAGAGAAGAAGATTTTATTGACAGGGCAGTAAATCCAAGAATAAATTCTCGCTTAGGCTGTCAGTGTATTTTACAAAGAGGAGGCGGAGAAGTATTTGTTACATTACCAGATCAAACCCAATTTTTGGGGGAATAATATAAAGATAAATCAACCTTAATTTATGAGTCATTTTGAACCACCAATTCATTGGAACGATCATGAGGATATTGCTATGAAATTGTATGAAAAATTTGGCAATGATTTTAATGAAGGAAAAATATATCGAGTTCGATTTACCGATTTGCTAACTTGGATTTTAGAAATCCCCAATTTCGTAGGAACAAGAGAGCAAAGTACTGAAGGGCACTTAGAAATGATACAAAGTACTTGGGTATATGAATGGCGCGACAATCAAAAGTAGTTATTGAATAAATAATTTAATTAACCTGATACCATGCTTGAAAAATTTCAAATAATTACCCATTTTGTTTTTGATGTTGACGGAGTGCTCACAGATGGGAAATTGCTCATTTTGCCTGGAGGAGTTATGGCAAGAACAATGAATATTAAAGATGGGTATGCTTTGCAATTAGCTATTAAAAAAGGGTATCGAGTAACCATTATTTCTGGTGGTAATTCTATAGAAGTAAAAGA
>JAYVRC010000098.1:0-2741 GCA_043776615.1 Sphingobacteriia bacterium | reverse complement strand
GAATTGGAGCATACGCATTTTTTTTAGCAAAAGTGTTAGAAAAAAATGGTGTTGCATTTGAAATAGGTTTTGCCAATGGTACTCTACAATGGTTTGCTCAATTTTTAATTATTTTAATAATAGGATTTATATGTTTAGGCCTTTTGCCATGGTACAATAAAAAAAGAATAGAATGAGATCAGTAGATGCAATAAGCAGAAAGATCTTTTCGCTACAAGATCTACAAAAACAAGTCGCCAGTTGGAGAGTTACCAACAAAACAATTGCATTTACGAATGGATGTTTCGATATTTTACATGAGGGACATATATTTTCTTTAACAGAAGCCGCAAAAGAAGCCGATTTTTTAATTATTGGAGTAAATAGCGATGTAAGTGTAAAAAAACTAAAAGGCCCCGAACGTCCAATCAATCACGAAAAAAGCAGATCGCTTTTATTAGGTAA
The DNA here is from genome assembly GCA_043776615.1 of Sphingobacteriia bacterium. GTDB lineage: Bacteria > Bacteroidota > Bacteroidia > Chitinophagales > Chitinophagaceae > Sediminibacterium. The sequence continues at coordinate 2,297 of JAYVRC010000098.1, read as the reverse complement.
TTTAGCTATTGTTGATGCAGTAATTATTTTTAATGAAGCTACTCCACTTGAATTAATCAAAGCTTTATTACCAGATGTTATTGTAAAAGGAGGTGATTATACAATTGAACAAATAGTTGGTTCAAAAGAAGTAATAGCAAATGGCGGAAGAGTAGTTATTAACCCAATAGTTGAAGGCTTTTCTACAACTGGAATTATTCAACAAATCAAATCTTCGTACTCATAAAATTCTTTGGGTAAACGAAATACTTAACATGCAACTTTTTGTTGTATCCCTTATATTTGAAAAATGGCAAAAAAGCAATTAATTCAACGAGATATTAGCTGGCTTTGTTTTAATGCAAGAGTATTACAAGAAGCGAATGACCCTTCAGTACCATTAAAAGCGCGGATTCGCTTTTTAGGTATTTTTTCCAATAACTTAGATGAGTTTTTTAGGGTAAGAGTGGCAACCCTTAAACGCATGATTGAATTTTCTGAAAAAAGAAAAGTACTCAATATGCATATGGAGGAACAACCGCAACAAATACTCGACCAAATACAAACCATCGTACTTAGTCAGCAAAACGAATTTAATAGAATTTGGCAGGGCATTGTTAAAGAACTGAAAAAGGAAAAAATAAGCATAATAAACGAAAAACTACTAAGCAAAGAACAACAGCTTTTTGTAAAAAAGTTCTTTGATGAAGAAGTACGCTCAAACATTATTCCATTAATGATCGAAAGTTTACCTCAACTTCCATACTTAAGGGATAAAAGTATTTATTTAGGAGTAGTAATGCGCAAAAAAAGCTCTGCATATCACCAAAAATATGCGTTAATTGAAGTGCCAGCAAGTGCAGTAGGAAGGTTTATTATTCTTCCATCTAAAAAAGAGGAGAAACAAATTATTTTACTGGAAGATGTTATTCGATTTAATTTACCTATTATATTTTCTTACTTTGGATATGACAATTTTGAATCACATATTTTTAAAGTTACTAAAGATGCAGAGATCAATTTAGACAATGATATCAGTACTTCGTTCGCAGAAAAAATTGAGAAAGGAATTAAGAATAGAAGAAAAGGGAAACCTGTTCGATTTGTTTACGATAAAGAAATGGATGCTGGATTATTAGAATACTTAATTAGGCGACTTAACTTAAATAGAAAAAGCAATATTATACCTGGTGGAAGAATTCATAACTTCCGTCATTTTATGGATTTTCCCAATGTTTTTTCAAATACAAGTATTAGAAGAGCTTCATTTAAACCTAAATCATTACAAAGCGCTCAAAGAGTAACTGATATCATTCTTAAACAAGATGTGTTGCTACACTTTCCGTACCATTCTTTCGATCCAATAATAGATTTGCTGAGAGAAGCTGCGATGGACCCCGATGTAAAGTCTATAAAAATAACTGCTTACAGGCTTGCTGACAATTCAAAAATTATCAACGCATTGATTAATGCATCACGAAACGGAAAAGAAGTGGTTGTTATGTTAGAATTAAAAGCGCGTTTTGATGAGGAAGCCAATTTAGAATGGAAAAAAGTATTGGAAGAAGAAGGAGTAACAGTATTATTGGGAGTGCCAAAAATGAAAATACATGCAAAGCTTTGTATCATCAAAAAAAGGAAAGGAAATAAAACCATTCAGTATGGTTTTGTAAGTACAGGCAACTTAAATGAGAAAACTGCGCGTGTATATGGCGATCATTGTATACTAACCACAAACCGCTTTGTAATGGCAGATATCAACAGGGTTTTTAGCTATCTCGAAAACTGGAAATTAGGAATGCATAACTTACATCTCTGCAAAACCTTATTGGTATGTCCAAACAATATGAGGAAAGAAATAAATACATTAATTGAGAAAGAAATAAAAAATGTAAAAGCTGGAAAAGAAGCCAGCATTATTATAAAAGTAAATTCTTTGAGCGACCAACATCTAATAGATAAACTCTATACAGCAGCAACTGCTGGTGTTGAAATTAAAATGATTGTAAGGGGAATTTTTTGTCCAATTATTGATTTAAAAAAGTTTAAAACACCCATTAAAGCCATTAGTATAGTAGATGAATATCTTGAACATGCAAGGGTAATGATTTTTCACAACACAGGTCATGAAAAAGTATTCATTTCAAGTGCAGACTGGATGGTACGTAATTTAGACCATCGAGTTGAAGCTGCAATACCTTTGCTAGATCCAGTTTTAAAGCGCGAATTGATTGACATTATCCACATTCAATTAAGAGACAATGTTAAAGCGAGAATACTCGATAGCGAATTAGCCAACAACTATGTACCTTCAGTGG
>JAYVRC010000097.1:0-2746 GCA_043776615.1 Sphingobacteriia bacterium | reverse complement strand
AAACATGCGAGAAAGCCTTTGGATGTTCATTTAATGATCGTTGAACCTGATAAATTTATTCAGGATTTTGTACAAGCTGGCGCAAACATGATTTCTGTTCATTATGAAGCCTGCATTCATTTGCATCGTACTATCGAGCTAATGCATCAATTGGGAATTAAAGCTGGTGTTGCTATTAATCCTCATACATCAATATTTCTATTGTCAGAAGTTATTGCTGAGATTGAACTCGTATGTCTGATGTCGGTGAACCCTGGGTTTGGAGGACAAAAATTCATTACTAATACTTTCAGCAAATTAGCTGAGCTAAAGGAACTTATTTTAGCTAAAAACTCGAAAGCGAAAATTGAAATTGACGGAGGGGTTGATTTTAATAATGCCATGGAATTAATTAATGCTGGCGCAGATGTTTTAGTAGCCGGAAATACCGTTTTTTCTGCTCAGGATCCTTTAAAAGCTATTGCTCAATTAAAATCAGCGACCCTGCATATTTCTTAACGGTAAAATTTTTATTTCCCTTTTTCCTTCCAGCTTTTATATAAATCTTCTTGTTTAATTTTATCGGCAGGTATCTCTCGTAAAGGTTCACATTCTTTCCTGACTTCATCATTTTGCTCAAAAAAATAACAATTAACTTCTGTAACCCCTGTTAAATAAGGAAAGTTGTTTTTGTCTTGGGTGTCCCAGAGATGTTTTTGTATTTTCATGCCATGTTTTTTCGTAAAAAAAAGAATAATTCGGGTGTAATCAGTGTTCAAATCATTGATAAGAGTGCGGGTAAGTATAAATTGATAAAAACAATTGGTAGTTCTGCGGATGATTTTATCATCGATAAATTAGTTAAGCAAGCACAAGATTATATTCTTCATTATGGCGGCCAATCGACATTAGATTTTATATTGGGAGATGACCAAAAATATTTTCAATCTATTTATGAAAATATACAACAGGTCCAATTATTGGGTCCTGAAATTGTTTTGGGAAAACTTTTTAATGAAGTTGGGTTCGATGTTATTGCAGATGAGCTCTTCAAGCATTTAGTAATTGCAAGGTTGGTATATCCTGTAAGCAAATTAAAAACGATAGATTACCTACAAAAATATAAAGGCATTACCCTTACAGCAAATGATATTTATCGATATTTAGACAAACTGCATAGCACACAATTAAAGCAAATACAAACTATCAGTTTTAACCATACCTTACAATTATTAAACAATCAATTAAGTGTTGTTTTTTATGATGTAACAACTATTTATTTTGAAGCACCTGATGAAGATGATTTACGTAAGACAGGTTTTAGTAAAGATGGTAAACACAGTCAACCACAGATACTACTTGGATTACTCGTTAGCGAAAATGGCTATCCATTGGACTATGAAATTTTTGAAGGCAATACTTTTGAAGGGCATACCATGTTGCCGGTAATAAACGCTTTTAAAGAAAAGTATAGGATGCAACAACTAGTTGTGGTGGCAGATGCAGGGTTAATGTCTACCAAAAATATTCATGAATTAATAGATAATAAATATGACTTTATAATAGGCGCAAGAATTAAAAATGAAACCAGGCAATTACAAGCACAAATATTATCCACCAAATTAGAAGATGGACAAAGCATTGAAATAAAAAAAGACGCCACCCAGAGAATGATTTTAAGCTACTCAGACCTTAGAGCGGCAAAAGATATGCATAATAGAAAAAAGGGATTAGAACGTTTAAAAAAACAGCTGGCAGCTGGTAAACTTACCAAGCAACACATCAACAATAAAGGCTACAATAAGTACCTAAGACTAGAAGGTGAAATTAAAATTACAATCGATGAAAATCAATTTAAAGATGATGCAAAGTGGGATGGGTTAAAAGGATATATTACTAATACAACATTACCTAAAGAAGATGTTTTAAGCTATTATAAACAATTGTGGCAAATTGAAAAAACTTTTAGAATAACAAAAACTGATTTAAGAATAAGACCCATTTATCATTTTACCAAAAGGAGAATAGAGGCACATATATGCATTGCATTTATAGCTTGTAAACTTTATAAAGAATTAGAAAGGCAACTAAAAATAAAAGGAGAAAACCTTAGTGCTGAAAAAACTATTGACATTCTGAAAACAATTTATGGCTTAACCATAAAATTACCGCAATCTAAAGAAACAAAACTCATGCTTTTAGATAAAACTGATGAGCAAAAATCGATTCTAAAGCTGTTTGAGTGATTTTGGGTGTCCTATTGATGAAGTCGGGAGTTAAGCAAAGCGTACGATTCCTTACATTAAAGAAGGGTTAGAAGCAACTATCAACAGGTCAATTAATACATACACAGTTTGAATAATAAACCTGTCATGCATGAAAATTAAATTTAAAACGCCAAGCCCATTAAAACCTCAGGGCATATCTAAAAAAATAATCCTCTAACTATGCGATCATTCAATAAGTGAGAAGCGATTTATCTTATTTGTAATAATTGACGGCAAAAACGGAAGAAGTAGATGAACCAACTTACTATCCCAAAAAGCTTGATCGAATCTTCAAGGAAGGTGTCCTTTTTTAAAGGTAATGGAATCAAATCACTCAATTTTGCCAAGCCAATAAAAGTAAAAGCCATAGCCAAAATAATGAACTCACTGGAAAGTATTTTACTCCTGAACAAAATCAAGTAAATAATAAAAATATTGATGTAGGTAAGGATAACAGCATTTTCAGGCACTTGGAAATACTTCGGGAAAACTTCCTCATG
>JAYVRC010000096.1:0-2752 GCA_043776615.1 Sphingobacteriia bacterium | reverse complement strand
ATGAAGCATTTGCTTCTCAATCACTTGCAGTTATTAGAGAATTAGGGTTAAATCAATCAATAGTAAATATCAATGGTGGGGCAATTGCATTAGGGCATCCACTTGGCTGTACTGGTTGTAAGCTAACTATTCAATTGTTGAACGATATGAAGCGATTAAATAAAAAATATGGAATGGTTACTGCTTGTGTAGGCGGCGGTCAGGGAATTGCAGGTATTATAGAGAACTTGTAAATCATTCATTTATATGATAATCATCATATTTAATTGAGTTACAAATAGGTAATTTCACATTAAAGTAGTTATCATGAAAACCATTATTGTTCCAACCGATTTTTCTAATACCGCTACTAACGCCGCAGCTTATGCAGTTCATTTTGCCGAACAAATAAATGTAAAGAGGATACTATTATTTCATGCATATGAATTACCAGTTGCATTGGATCCACTAATGCCTGGTGTGCAAATGTTGGAATTAGATACATTCAAAGATGCAGCTATTAAAAACCTACATAATTTCAGAGATCAATTAAGGTCTTTATTCCCTAATTCTACTATTCAATTTGATGTTGATGTAGAATATGGGTCAATTAATGGAGGTTTATTGCAGTTGGCTGAGAACGAAAAAATTGAATTGATAATTATGGGTATTACTGGTGGCGGTGCTTTAGAAGAAACATTAATTGGTAGCAATACTACATCAGTGGCTGGTTCTTTAGGTGCTCCTGTATTGATTATTCCTCCACATGCAACATTTAAGGCAGTTGAAAAAATTATGTTAGCATGTGATTTTGACCATGCAGATCAGTTTATTCCAGTTGGTATAATTAGAAATTTAATCAACGATACATCTGCCAAGTTACTTGTATTTAATATAGAAGTTGATGTGGAAGAATCCAATGCAAAATATCCTGCAAGTATGATGGGGGAAGGTTATGCGGTACATACCATACTAGAAGAATTTCAACCTGAGTATCACTTCACAAAAAATAAAGAATATGTAGATGGGGTAAATGAATTTGCAGATTCTCATCAGGTAGATATTATTATTTCTATACCTAAACGAAAAGGGTTTTTCGAAAAATTATTTGTAAAAAGTAGTACTAAGAAATTGGCATTTCATACTCATTTGCCATTATTGGTGGTTCATAAGCATGAAGCTTAATTTAAATATTTACCTACAATAGGAATCCTTCTACCAACCCCAAATGCCTTTGGTGAAACACGTATAATTGGGCAAAATTGATTGCGTTTGTATTCATTAGTATTCACCATTTTTAAAGTTTTATCTACTAACTCAGCTTCAAAACCCATGGCTTTTATTTCTGCAGGTCCCATTTGTTTTTCAATATACTGGTATAATAATTTATCTAGTATTTCATAATCGGGTAAACTATCACTGTCTTTTTGATTGGGTCTTAACTCTGCTGAAGGTGCTTTAGAAATAATATGTGAAGGAATAATTTCTTTGTTACAATTAATATATTTAGCTAACGCATATACTTGCAACTTATAGCAATCTCCTAAAACCCCTAATCCACCGGCCATATCTCCATATAAAGTTCCATAGCCTGTTGCTAATTCGCTTTTGTTAGATGTGTTTAATAAAATGTAGCCAAATTTATTAGCAATAGCCATTAAAATATTTCCTCTGCTTCTGCTCTGAATATTTTCTTCTGCCAACGAAAAGGGTAGTCCATTAAATAATGGATCTAATGTTTTTAAAAAGCTTTGGAAGATATCGTTGATCTTAATGATATCATAATCATTATTTAAATTCTTACTTAATTGTATAGCATCATCTACTGAATGATTGGTTGAATAAGGTGATGGCATTAAAATTGCCCTCACATTTTCTGCACCTAATGCGTCGCAAGCAAGTGCTAAAGTAACCGCCGAATCAATTCCTCCTGAAGAGCCAATAATTGCTTTTTTAAAACCCATTTTTTGAAAGTAATCTCTTATGCCTAAAATAAGCGCATCATATACTTGTGCAATATTTAAGTTTTCTTCAAGTGTTGCTGGATTCAATTCTTTATCTGGAACTCTATTGGCGTATTCAATAATTGGTGCATCAAATGTTCCATCATCATTCAAATCAATTCCAATTAAAGCTTCTTCAAACATTGGAAGTGCTGCACATAAATTGGCATGCTTATCAAAAACCAAGGAGGCTCCGTCAAAAACAATTTCGGTTTGACTTCCAACTGCGTTACAATAGAATAAAGGAATTTTATATTTTAGCACATTGGCTTTAATGGTTGCTTTTCGATCTTCATCATGCGTATAATCGAAAGGAGAGGCACTTAAGTTCAGCATAAAATCTGGTTGCTGACTCATCATTTTATCCATCGGACAAATTCGGTAAAGGGGATTATCTCCTAAATTCCAAATATCTTCACAAATGGTAACTGCTATTTTTTTTCCTTTAAAATGAATTATATTCCATTCGAGAGCAGGTTCAAAATATCGATATTCATCAAAAACATCATAAGTAGGTAGTAATGTTTTATGAATTTCAGCCTTAACCTCTTTTTCGTATAAAAACCAAGCAGCATTGAATAAATTTTTGCCTTTTTGTTCTGTATTTTTTACAGGACCGCCAATAACAACAGCAATTGTATCTGCATGTGATTTAATTTTTTCAACAGCGGCATTGCATTGTTCAATAAAATCATTGAATTCAACAAAATCTCTTGCTGGATATCCGCAAACACTCATTTCACTGAATAGAATTAGTTCTCCCCCTGCAG
>JAYVRC010000095.1:0-2757 GCA_043776615.1 Sphingobacteriia bacterium | reverse complement strand
AATTCATATTTTAAATACAATGCGATTGCTGGTTTTAATCGCTCTAAAGTATCGAGTTTCATTATTTGATAACCAAGCAATTTGGCATCTTTCAAAATTGCATCTACCAGTTGTTCTCCTATCCCAAACTTTCTGTATTCAGCTTGCACATACAGTCTTTTCATTTCGCAAACGCCCTGTTCAATCTCTTGTAGTGCAACTGTTCCAACTGATTTGCCATCCCAAAAAGCCAACACTAAACTACCTTTGGGTGCTCCATATTTTTTAAGTGGGTTCTTTAATTCTTCATCAAAACTTTGAAAACATAAATCTACCCCCAGCTCGATTGAGTACTCTTTAAACAAATGCCGAGCTGTTTCCAGATCGGCACTTTCTTGCGTAATATGTTTAAGGGTTAACATGCTATCCTGGCATTCTAGAAATATATTTCTCTACTTCTTTTATTTGATCCAATACTTGTTTTGATTTTGGTTTGCATGCTTTGGCTTTTCTAAAATAATCTTTAGCAGCACGGAACTCTCTTTTATTCATAAAAATTTGACACATACTGATATATGCAACTGCTTCACTTTCTTTATCAGCAATCCCTGCTCTAATAGCAGCTCTAATATATGATTCGCCTTGCTTTAAATCGCCCTTTTGCATAGCCATCATGCCCAATTGCAATTTGTTAGCTCCCTCTGCTTCTGGCATTGCTGCTCCTAATGCTGAGCTCATTTTCAAATGCTTTTCGGCAGAATCAAAATCTTGATTCATCATAGCCAAATTACCTTTGATAGTATAAAAAGTAGAACGAACTGGTTTATACAACAATCCTGGGTACCAAACAGTATCTAAAATTCTTTGAACTTCTTCCATATTACCAGCTTCCATTGGTTCTTGAATTAGTCTAAGTGGACCGATAAAAAAGTGACTAGCTAACCCTATTACTCCAATAAAATATAAAATAAAAGATGGCCAAAAACCACTGGTGATATTTACTGTAATTGCCAATACAATGGCGAACAAACTCAACCAAAAACGATATTTAATAATGATATTGTACAACTTCATAACTCCAATTTGGTGGGTGAAGATACGGTATTAGGGCATTAAGAATTATGAGTTATAAATTAAGAATTATGAGTTGCGGGATTATGGGATTAAGGATTACGGCATTACGGTAATAGTATTATATTTATACAAAGCTTTCTATATGAGAAAAATGATACTCGTTTCTGTATATCTACTAATAATTGGTTCAATTGGTGCTCAGATTACCCCTTCTCCTATTAAAAAAGAAGGTGATGGCCCCTATTCTCAACTTATTTTACGTGGGGTAACGGTAATTAATGGAACTGGCTCTCCAGCTTACGGACCAGTTGATGTAGTAATAGAAAAAAACAAGATTGTACAGATCGCCAATATTGGAAACCCAGGAACTCCTATTAATGAAAGCAAAAGACCCGCTTTAAAAGAAGGTGGAAAAGAAATTAATTGTAATGGTATGTATGTTATGCCAGGCCTGATAGATATGCATGGACATATAGGCGGAAAAGATCAGGGCACACCTGCTGAGTATGTTTTTAAATTATGGATGGCTCATGGCATTACTACTATTCGTGATCCATCGGCTGGAAACGGATTAGATTGGGTATTAGATCATAAAAAGAAAAGTGCTGCTAATACAATTACAGCTCCAAGAATATTTGCCTACACTGCTTTTGCGCAAGGAAGTAAAATGCCAATTACCAATGCAGATCAGGCTAGGGCTTGGGTAAATGAAAATGCTGCAAAAGGAGCCGATGGAATAAAATTCTTTGGTGCTTCGCCCGAAGTAATGGATGCTGCATTGCGCGAAAATAAAAAGTTGGGATTGCGCTCAGCTTGTCACCATGCTCAACTAGATGTTGCACGTTGGAATGTATTAAGTTCTGCAAGAGCGGGATTAACTTCAATGGAACATTGGTATGGATTACCAGAGGCTTTATTCGAAAATAAAACGATACAAAACTATCCACCTAATTACAATTACAACAACGAACAAAATCGTTTTGAAGAAGCCGGAAAGCTATGGCAGCAAGCAGCTGCACCTTATAGTGCTCATTGGAATAAAGTAATGAATGAATTAATTGCACTTGATTTTACTTTAGATCCTACATTTAATATTTATGAAGCCAATAGAGATTTAATGCGTGCACGTAGAGCAGAATGGCACGAAGATTATACACTGCCATCTTTATGGAAATTTTATGAGCCAAGCAGAGTATCGCATGGGTCGTACTGGCATAGTTGGGGAACAGAGCAAGAAGTAGAATGGAAAAAAAATTATCAATTATGGATGACGTTCATCAATGAATATAAAAATAGAGGCGGAAGAGTTACGGCAGGTTCTGACAATGGATTTATTTATCAGTTGTATGGATTTGGATTTATTCGCGAGCTAGAACTCTTGCGTGAAGCGGGTTTTCATCCATTAGAAGTAATTCGTTCTGCAACTTTATATGCAGCGCAAGCTTTGGGAGTAGAAAAAGAATTGGGTTCTATTGAAGTTGGCAAGCTAGCAGATTTATGTGTGGTTGATGGAAACCCATTACAAAATTTACAAGTATTATATGGTACTGGAGCAATTGAACTGAACCCCGATAATCAAGTAATTAGAAGAGGTGGCGTTAGTTATACTATAAAAGATGGCATTGTTTATAATGCCAAAAAACTATTAGCAGATGTAAAAGAAATGGTAGATGCAGAGAAGAAAAAAACGGGTTGGAAATTAAC
>JAYVRC010000094.1:0-2759 GCA_043776615.1 Sphingobacteriia bacterium | reverse complement strand
ATTGGGAGTAAAAGAAAAGAAGAAAGAATTCGGTATTTAAAAAATTATTGGATGAATAAAGTAAAAGATGTACCTGGAATTCGCATTCACACTTCTTTTAAAGATCAATTTGCTTGTGCAATTGGTGGAGTAACAATTGATGGATTAACGCCACAAGAGTTAGATCAAAAACTATTTACAACTTATAAAATACATACAGTCGGAATAGTTTGGGAAAATATTCGATGCGTAAGAATTACCCCACATGTATATACCAGATTGGCAGATTTGGATGTATTGGTAGGTGCCCTAACCACAATTGCAAGAGCTACTTACAAAGTGACTCCTGTAATAAAATGAAAGGATCAGTTACAATAGATATAACTGATCCCTTTAATTTTTTACTTCGCAATTTTTACTTCTGGTGTTTTTTCTGTTTTCTTAGCAGCTTTAACTACTGGAACTACTGGAGTTACTGGAGTTACTGGTGCAACTTCTGATACTACTTCAGCTTTCTTTGCACCTTTTGTTACCTTTGCAGCATTTGCTGGTCTAGACTTCCCAAATGAACCCTGAAATCTTTTTCCTTTAGCTGTTTTTTTGTCGCCTCTGCCCATAATAATTTTTTGTAATAATAATGATTAAAGTGCAAAAATAGAAAAACCCCGCCAAAGCGGGGTTCAATTCTTTTGTTAGATGGAATTAGAGCTTGCCGCTTAATTCTTTACCAGCTTTAAACTTAGCAACTTTCTTTGCTTTAATTTTAATTGTTTCGCCAGTTTGAGGGTTGCGACCGGTTCTTGCAGCACGCTTAGATACAGAGAATGTACCGAAACCTACTAATGTTACTTTATCTCCTTTTTTCAATGCTTTTGTTACTGCATCAATAAAAGCATCCAAAGTAGCATTTGCTTGTGTTTTTGTTATACCAGCATCATCAGCTAGTACCGCGATTAATTCAGCTTTGTTCATAGATGTGTTTTTAATGTTTTTGTTAACTGTAACAAATTTATCTTCTTTTCATTAAGAATAAAATATTTTTTGATTTAATTTAAATATTTCTTTTGCGGTAAAACCCCTATAAATAAAGGGATAGAGAAGATTTCAATATTTGAATACAACCAATATAGTAGTAGCGAAAAACGCTGAAAGTCAATGATATCAAGTGGTTTGCGTTTAAATAGCTGAAATTCAATACCTGCAAGGGTTTCAGGGTAATATAAGAAAGTTTTTTAATTAACAAGTACAATTTCTAAAACTATCCACACTCAATGCACAAGTTGCATAATGGACCTAAAAGCCATGATTTGGTTACCCCATTGCTTTAAACTGTCTTCTCTTAAGACTGGTGCAAATTCTTGTAAATACAGTTCATAGTCTTCTTTAGAAGCTGCATGGTATTGAACTGCATAGGTTGGTCCGTCTTCTTCATCTGTTTCTAATAATCTAACAAACACTTGTTTAGTAAAGCATCCTGTTTTCATTACTGCAGGAATATGCTCATTTTTCATCCAGTGTAGCCAATCTGTATGGATTGAATGAGCAACTTTGGTGGTTACGTTGTAAATAAACATTAGTAAAATTAAGAGATATGAGATATGAGATATGAGATATGAGATATGAGATATGAGTTAAATTGATAACTCTGCAAATATCGGGCAATGATCACTGTGTTTAATATCAGGAAAAATAGTAGCTGCTTTTAAATGTGGTAATAAATTTTTGGTGATGCAAATATAATCTATCCTCCAACCTTTGTTTTGCAATCGAACCGAAGGAAAGCGTTGGCTCCACCAGCTGTATCCTCCGGTTGTTTCGGGGTTTAAGTGCCGATAAGTATCAATCCATCCATCGGCTAAAAATTGCGTCATCCATTCACGTTCTTCTGGTAAAAATCCAGATGATTTTTTATTGCCTTTAGGGTCATGAATATCAATAGCTTCGTGTGCAATATTATAATCACCTACAACAATTAATTGCTTCCTCGTTTGTTTGAGGGTTTCTAAATAACCATTAAATTCTTTTAACCACTGGTATTTATAAGTCTGCCTTAAATCTCCGCTAGTGCCCGAAGGGTAGTATGCATTAATGATACTAATTTTTCCAAAATCGGCTCTTATAACCCTTCCTTCAAAATCGCTTTGATCAATTCCATTCCCAAAAAAAACTTTATCTGGTTCTATGTTAGATAAAATAACTACACCACTGTATCCTTTTTTTTGTGCAGAAAACCAATAACTATTGTATCCGGCTTTTTCAAAATGGGCATGATCAATATTATCTTTGGTTGCCTTACTTTCTTGCAAGCAAATAATATCGGCAGGGTTGGTTGCCAACCAATCTATAAACCCTTTTTTAATGGCGGCACGAATGCCGTTTACGTTGTAAGAAATTATGCGCATGTTGTTTATTGTAAATAGGAATTAAAACCAATCATGAATAAAATAGTTAATAAATTACTCGAAATTGATTCATCTAAAATAACGAATCTTTCTAAAGCTTTATCACCGTTGGTAATGCAAACTAACTGATCATTTAAATAAAATTCTTTTAAATACTTTTCTCCGCTAATACAAATTTTAAAAGATTGATTCAAAATTTTTCCGCTGATTACATAATCTTGTAACAATGATAATGTTCTTCCTGCAGAATCAATGGTAAAATTTAATTTATTATCAATCCCGTTGGTTACTTGTTGTGTAAATATTTTTTTACTTGTATCAACTACTTCATTTCCTATACTAAAACGAGCAATAGTATCATTATTAAGCGTAAGCGTA
>JAYVRC010000093.1:0-2761 GCA_043776615.1 Sphingobacteriia bacterium | reverse complement strand
TAAAAAGTAGAATAATTGTTGGTGCTGCTTATGCTTATGGTAATTCCGATGTGATTCCATTCAGTAAACAATTTTTCATTGGTGGAACAAACAGTTTACGTGCATTCCGTTCAAGGGCTTTGGGTCCCGGAACTTATGATGGTTCGAACCTAACAGGTGCTTTTATTCCAGATCAGTCTGGAGATATAAAATTGGAATTTAATGCTGAATATAGATCCAAAATTTACCGATTCATACATGGAGCTTTATTTATGGATGCTGGAAATATATGGCTTTTAAACAAAGATGTTAACAGACCAGGTTCCCAATTTTCAAATGAATTTATAAAAGAAATTGCAGTTGGAGTAGGTGCTGGCTTACGATTCGACTTTAATTTTTTAGTGCTTAGAACTGATTTGGCTTTTCCTATAAGAAAACCTTATTTACCTGATGGAAAACGTTGGGTAATTAATGAGGTCAATTTTTTCAATAGTTCGTGGAGAAATGAAAATTTGATATTTAATTTAGCAATAGGTTATCCGTTTTAATTATTTGAAATCTAGTCAAAAAAAAACCTCCGCCTAGGCAGAGGTTTCCATTTTTATTTTAAAAATGATTTTATAAAGTCTTCAAAACTTCATTCATACTTCTAACAGCATTAGCACTTTTATTAAAAGCAGCTTGCTCATCAGCATTTAATTGATAATCCAATATTTTTTCCCAGCCATTTTTGCCTATGGTAACTGGTACACCCAGGCAAATATCAGACTGGCCATATTCACCGTTCAAGCTTACACAACATGTAAATAGTTTTTTCTGATCACGTACAATGCTTTCTACCATTGCAGCCCCTGCAGCACCTGGTGCATACCATGCTGATGTGCCAATTAATTTTGTAAGTGTAGCTCCACCAATCATTGTATCATTCACAATTTGTTGTTGTTGATCTGCACTTAAGAAATTAGTAACAGGAGCACTGTTCCAAGTTGCATACCTAATTAAAGGGATCATAGTTGTATCTCCATGTCCGCCTATTACTACTGCATTTAAATCTGCAGGGCTACAAGCAAGGTGTTGGCTTAATTGATACTTAAATCTGCTGCTATCTAAAGTGCCGCCCATTCCTATAATTCTATTTTTAGGTAAGCCTGAAGCAGTAAGTGCTAAATAAGTCATCGTATCCATTGGATTACTTATCACTATAATGATTGCATTAGGAGAATGCTTTAAAATGTTTTCGCAAACTGTTTTTACAATACCCGCATTGGTGCCAATCAATTCTTCTCTTGTCATACCAGGTTTACGTGGTATTCCTGAGGTAATTACTACAACATCGCTTCCTGCAGTTTTTGCATAGTCGTTGGTGCTTCCAACAATTTTTGTATCAAAGCCTAGTAATGCAGCAGTCTGCATCATATCCTGTGCCTTACCCTCAGCTAAACCTTCTTTAATATCTAATAAAACCAACTCTGTACACAATTCTTTGCGGGCAATATTATCGGCACAAGTAGCTCCAACAGCTCCTGCACCCACTACGGTAACTTTCATAATAAAACTATTTAAATTGATTAATTGTAGAAAGGTAAAGTTACAACCACGCAACTACTTTTTGCAAATAAATTCTAATAATTCAGGCATTTCTACTCCCATTTCCCAAGCTTTTATAAATTGTTTGTTTTTATCATACAATGCCATAAATGGTGTGAACTTAACCTGGTAAAATGCTGGGATCATGTACTTAGGATCTCTCCCTACTTTCATATTGGGGTATTTATTGAGTTTGTATTGATAGTAGAACTTTTTAATATCATCAAAATCTCGGTAACTGGCCCAAATGAATAATACATTTTGTAAACTATCAATTTTGCCAACAATCTCTTTGGCTTCATGCTGACAATGACTGCATTCTGGACTGAAATATATAATCATTGTGAATTTGTATGATGGCAAAGTGGCTTTTGTTAGCCATGTACTATCTGTCTGCAATAATTTAAATTCTGGTAATGCAGGATTTTTTTGATAAGGTGGGATTGTGTCGATTGTTGATTGAGCCTGTAAAGAATATGCTGCAATAAATAAACTAAAAATTAAAAATATTTTTTTCATGTTATGGGTATTTCTAAATCTTTCCATCTAATTCCATCATTCTCATTTGTTTAGCATCTTGCAAAAATTCGGAGGCAAAAATAAAATTATTCAGTAATTGATCTTTACTAAAAATAATGTCTTTGTTGGTTCCTTCCCATTGTTTTTTACCTTGATGCAGATAAACAATATGATCGCCAATTTCCATAACACTATTCATATCATGGGTAACAACAATAGTAGTAATATTGAATTCTACTGTGATCTCTTTAATTAGTTTGTCTATTACTAGAGAAGTTTGCGGATCTAAACCTGAGTTGGGTTCATCACAAAATAGGTATTGTGGATTTAATACAATTGATCGTGCAATTCCAACTCTTTTTTTCATTCCACCACTAATTTCAGCAGGGTATCTTTTATTTGCATCTGTTAAATTAACCCTCTCTAAAACTTCGGATGCTCTTCTTTTTTTTTCAGCACTAGTCCAGTTGGTAAACATATCTAAAGGAAATATCACATTTTGTTCAACCGTCATTGAATCAAATAATGCATTCCCTTGAAATAGCATACCAATTTTTTGACGAAGTAATTTTCTTTCTTTGGTGTCCATGGTAATAATGTCCTGACCATCATAGGAAATCACACCATTTTCAGGATAAAATAAACCAACAATACATTTAGTAAGAACAGTTTTACC
>JAYVRC010000092.1:0-2763 GCA_043776615.1 Sphingobacteriia bacterium | reverse complement strand
GTCCAGGAGTATCTATTACATTAATTTTATAGTCTTTATAGGTTACAGCTGCATTCTTACTGAAAATGGTAATACCTCGCTCTTTTTCAAGATCATTACTATCCATAATTAACTCTCCAGCATCCTGGTTGTCTCTAAATACCTTGGTTGCACCTAAAATTCGGTCAACCAAAGTGGTTTTGCCATGGTCAACGTGTGCGATGATGGCAATGTTTCTTATTTCCATTATTATGTATTTGTCTCAGTATCAATTACTTATGCGCCTAATACTGTTTATTTGAGCGGCAAAGGTACGATATTACAACGGGGCAACAAGTAAAAAGACGTCAATATTATGTTATCGATTAATTTACTATCAATTTATAACCCTTAATTTCATAAGCTCATAGTTTTGTTATGAAACCAGTTTTTTTGTATTTGATGGTTTTACTTTACTTATATGCAGGGTATAACCATTTTGCCAACCCGGGTTTTTATACCAAAATAATTCCATCCTATCTTTCACAATGGCGAAGTAGTATTAATATCATTTCTGGAATAGTAGAAATTATACTTGCAGTTGGTTTATTATTTCCTTTTACTAGAACCTATGCGGCTTATGGAATTATTATGATGCTCATAGCATTTATTCCATCACATATTTATATGATTCAATTAGGATTTTTTAAATTAGGAAAATTTCAAGTTACACCTATAATTGGCTGGATAAGGCTCTTAATTATTCATCCATTACTTATCGGCTGGGCATGGTGGTTAAAAAAATAAAAAAACAATCAATGCGTTTACTAAAACTTTTTGCAAGTGTACTTCTTCTAACAGTTATACTATACATAATTGGCCCAAAACCAAAAGTTCCAATTTACAACAATCAGCTACCGGCAATTCCAGTTTCTGCTCCTGAACTTGAAAAATATGTTGCAGTTTCAGAATCAACTCATAAAATAAAACCAAATAATGAAGCAAGAATTATTTGGGCCAATGATTCATTAAAACAAAAAACTAAATATTCTATTGTTTACTTACATGGATTTAGTGCTTCACAAGAAGAAGGAAATCCTGTTCACCGTTTCATTGCAAAAGAATTTGGATGCAATTTATTTTTAACTAGACTATCTCAACATGGAATTGATACTTCAGATGCACTCATTAATATGACTGCCGATAATTTATGGGAAAGCGCAAAAGAAGCGTTTGCAATAGGCAAGCAATTAGGTGATACCGTTATATTAATGGGTACTTCTACTGGTGGAACATTGGCTATCATGCTAGCTGCAACATATCCTGAAATAGGTGGACTACTACTTTATTCTCCAAACATTGAAATAAATGATCCTAATGCTTGGTTATTAAATAATCCTTGGGGTTTACAAATTGCAAGGCTAGTTAAAAAATCGGATTACATTATAACAGAAAAAAATTATCCAGCATACAATAATAACTGGAATCATGTATATCGATTAGAGTCTGTTGTTCAATTACAAGAAATGCTTGAGTCGAGTATGTTACCTACTACTTTTAAAAAAATTACGCAGCCTACCTTGGTGCTTTACTACTATAAAGATGATCAACACCAAGATCCAGTAGTAAAAGTAAGTGCAATGAAAAGTATGTTTGAAACAATTAACACTTCGAATGAAAAAAAGAGAATGATACCAGTTCCAAATGCAGGAGGACATGTATTAGCATCTTCTATTGTTTCAAAAGACATTAATACAGTGAGGTTACAAACATCCTTATTTTTAAAAGAAGTTTATCATTTACCTTCTATTAATCCATAGATCATTAACATCTAACTAAAAGATAAAGTTCCTTAACTTCACCAACTCAAAATTGCTTGCATATGCCTCTAAGTAAAATAGCTGGGATTGGTAAATATGTTCCTGCCAATGTAGTTTCAAATAGTGACCTGACTAAATACATGGAAACCAATGATGAATGGATTCAGGAAAGAACGGGAATTAAAGAGCGGAGGTACGCCCACAGAACAGAAGAAACTACTACTACAATGGCTGTTGAAGCAGCTAAAATTGCAATAGAAAGAGCTGGAACTACAGCAGAAGAAATTGATTTCATTGTTTTTGCCACCCTTTCTCCCGACTATTATTTTCCAGGGTGTGGTGTTTTAGTTCAGCGTGCAATGAAAATGAAAGAAATTGGTGCACTTGATATTAGAAACCAATGTAGTGGTTTTTTATACGCATTAAGTGTAGCTGATCAATTCATTAAAACAGGCATGTATAAAAATATTTTAGTTATAGGAAGCGAAAAACATTCTTTTGGATTAGATTTTACAACACGTGGAAGAAACGTATCTGTTATTTTTGGAGATGGTGCAGGTGCAATTGTTTTACAACCAACACTTAAAGAAGGTCAGGGTATTTTGAGTACACATTTACACAGCGACGGAGAAGCTGCAGAAATTTTAGCAATGTATAATCCAGGTACTCATGCTAATTATTGGGGAACAAAAGATTATGCAAGTTTTGATGAAGCAGAAATTGCTAATATGTTTATGAGTAAAAAAATGATCGATAATGAACAATTGTATCCTTTTATGGATGGTCAGTCGGTATTTAAAAAAGCCGTAGTAAAATTTCCAGAAGTAATTATGGAGGCACTGAATAAAAACGGATATGCTACTACTGATATTGATATGTTAATTCCTCACCAAGCAAATTTAAGAATTAGTCAGTTTGTTCAACAGAAGCTAAAACTAAGCGACGATAAAGTTTTTAATAACATTCAACAATACGGAAACACAAC
>JAYVRC010000091.1:0-2768 GCA_043776615.1 Sphingobacteriia bacterium | reverse complement strand
AAAATTAGTGCCCTGAATATCGAAAAATTACAAGAACGTTGTATTTTTCTCCACATTGGTTTAAAATATATTGAAAATTAAATTTTTACAAGAACTTAACATATACTATTTTGCTTAATATTTCAAACCAAAATTGCCAATATGAGAAGATTATTAACCCATTTAGGACTGTTTGTTTTTGCAACGGCGCTTAGTTTTTCTGCCATTGCACAACAATTAACAACAGTTTCAGGGAACGTGAAAAACGGAAAGTCAAAAGAATTACTTTCTGCAGTTTCAGTATCAGTTAAAGGCGGAACTGCTGGAACTTATACCGATGATAAAGGTAATTTTAAGTTTTCTACAACTCAAAAGCTTCCATTTACTATTATAATTTCTTCAGTAGGATATGCTGCAAAAGAATTTACAGTAAAGGGTAATAATGAAATGATCAATGTTGATCTTGAAACATCTTTTACTTTAGGCAATGAAATAGTTGTTTCTGCATCAAGAGTGCCAGAGCGGATTTTGGAATCTCCAGTGTCTATTGAAAGAATTAGTGCTTCTGCAATTAGGAATGCTCCTTCTGCTAATTATTACGATTTGATTGCTAGTTTAAAGGGTGTGGATGTAGTAAATGCAAGTTTAACTTTTACAAGTGTTGGTACGCGTGGGTTCAACAGTAGTGGTAACACTCGATTAAACCAAATTGTTGATGGAATGGATAACCAAGCACCGGGTCTAAACTTTGCTGTTGGTAATATAATAGGTATTACAGAATTAGATGTTGATAATATTGAATTGTTACAAGGTGCTTCTTCTGCTTTATATGGTCCGGGTGGTACAAATGGTACTTTGCTTATAAATAGCAAGAGTCCATTTAAAAATCAAGGTCTAAGCTTCCAAATAAAACAAGGTGCCAACCATGTTGATGGTTATCAAAGACCAAGGTCTCCATATTACGATTGGAGTTTACGATGGGCAAAAAAAATAAATGACAAATTTGCATATAAAATAAATGCTCAGTTTGTACAAGCGCAAGATTGGTTGGCTAATAATCAAGGAAACTATTTAAGATCCCCTTTATCTGCTAGTCCCAATGGTAATGTACAAGGAGGAATTCGTTCAAGTGATCCAAATTTTGATGGTATCAATTTATACGGTGATGAAACTAATTCGGATTTAAGTTCAGTATTTAGAGGTGTAATTGCTTCAACGCCTGTGCTTGGGGTTATTAATTTGCCTGGATTTGGTCCTTATCTAATTCAATCAAGAGGTGTATTAAGCTATTTTGCAAATAGTCCAACCTTTGTTTCTAGAACAGGTTACAATGAAAATCAGGTGGTAGATCCAACTACTGTTAACTTTAAATTTAATGGTGCTTTACATTATAAAATAAATGACAAGATTGAAGCTATCGTTGCAGGATATTGGGGAACGGGTAATACTGTGTATACTGGATCTGATAGATATTCTTTAAAGGATTTTGTAATGGCTCAATACAAAGCCGAATTAAAAGCTAAAAATTGGTATTTAAGAGCTTATACAACTCGTGAAAATTCAGGAAGTTCATTCAATGCAACTGTTACTACTCGTTTATTTAATGAAACATGGAAACCAAGTGCAACTGCATGGTATCCTCAATATGTTGGAGCAATTGTTGGTAATGCTGCTGGTCTTTATGGTCAATCATTTGGTGCAGCATATGGTGCTGGATTAGCTTCAGGTTTAACACCAGCTCAGTCTGTTGCAGCTGCCGAAAATTCAGCTGGACTTGCAGTAGCACAAAATAATATTGCTATACACAATGCTGCACGTGGTGTTGCAGATGTTGGTCGTCCTGCTGGATTTGTTGGAAATTCTACAGCTTTCCAAACTGTAGCTGGTACACCGATTTCTAAAGGTGGGGGTTTGTTCGTAGACAGAACTAAATTATATGCAATTGAGGGTCAATACAACTTAACCGAAGATTTAGGATTAGCTAAAAATGGTACAGATATTCTAATTGGAGGAAACTGGCGTCAATATGTCTTAAATTCACAGGGTACACTATTTGCAGATACTGCAGGTACTATAAAAATTAGTGAGGCTGGTGCTTATTTACAAATTTCTCAGAAATTTTTCGCAGATCGATTAAAAATAACTGCTTCTGGTCGTTATGATAAGAATGCCAATTTTAAAGGTCGTTTTACACCTAGAGTTTCAGCGGTTGTTAAATTAGCACAAGATCACAATCTTCGCTTTTCTTATCAAACTGCATATCGTTTCCCTACAACTCAAAATCAGTGGATCAATTTATCTGTTGGTGGTGGAACTCGTTTAATGGGTGGTTTACCTGCATTAAGAGATTTTTATAATTTCCAAGGAAATCCTGCTTATACACTAGCGAGTGTTCAAGCATTTGGTGCAAGTGCCTTAGCTGGAGCGCCAAACCCAGCATTGTTGCAAGTGCAACAGTTCGATGAATTCAAACCTGAATCTACAACTTCTTTTGAAGTTGGATATAAGGGTTTAATTGCAAAAAGATTATTGATTGATATTTATGCTTATAAAGCTAAATACGAAAACTTCTTAAGTGGGGTAACAGTAATTCAGCAAAAAGCTGGTCTTCCTTCTAGTTTGTTTAATTTATTAAGTGCAGCAAATAGAACTGGATACAGCATTTCAGTAAATGCGCCTGGTACTGTTGATGTTAATGGATGGGGTGCTTCAGCTGAATATTTATTACCAAAAAATTTCTCTGTAAATGCAAATGTTTACTCTGATGTAATTGGCGATTTACCTGCTGG
>JAYVRC010000090.1:0-2790 GCA_043776615.1 Sphingobacteriia bacterium | reverse complement strand
TGTACCTGTTTTGTCTTTTAAATTTTCCAATGCCCTTAATTGATCAGATGAGCCTCCTCTTTTTACAACTAAATCTTGTAAGTTTTCGATGGCTTGACCACTTTTACAAGCATCTAAAATTAACAATTGCTTATTGGCTTTAATTTGTCGCATCCAATCGTTTAACTCCTGTGTATTTATAGCCACTTCTTTTTCTACCATTTCCAAATCAAATGAAGCCGCTTCTTGCATTAATAAATAAAACTCCTTACTGCCACTTATCATTTCCCCATGTCCTGCAAAGAAAATCACTAAGATATCATTGGCTTTGGCAACTTTTTCAATGTCACTTAATTGCTGAATGATGGCTGCTTTAGTGGGCTTATTCGGATTTTTTTTAGATGTTGTAAATAAATAATTAAAAACATGGTTGTCATTCGAGATATTAAATAAATTTTTGGCCGACTGTTGCATGGTAGCTGCAAAACTCTCAGCATCTTTAGCAGCAAAATTTAATTTTAACGCTTCTCCTTTATAATCACTTATTCCAATTGATACAATATAGATATTTGTATTCGCTGTAGATTTTTCAATTATGCCTGTTTCAAAACTTGCTTCTTGTGAAGATAAATTACCATTTTTAGTAGTAGCTTTTACAGTAATAATATTTGATTTACCTGGCTGGAAACGCGATTTAATTTCTCCATCATTATTGGATAAAGACAATTGATAAATATCTCCATTTTTAGGTAGGGTAGAAAGGATATAATCATCCTTAATCATTTTACCGTTGATGTATAATTGAATTTGGCCAATTCCACCTCTTCTTTCGGTAATAGTAAAATTATACCATCCATTATTGTATCCTTTTTGTTCTACCACTGGAGTAACATTACAAATATCGATATCATTAATTTTTTTAGCTGTAATGCTTTCTTTGTTGGTGCCATTTAATTTTTCTACCAAACCAGGTTCCCAGCTTAATGATTTTAATTGATTCAATTCAATAATTTCGGTACCACAAGTAAAATACAATAAATTTCTAGCACCTTCAGATCCGTCATATCGATTAAATTCATCTACCAGTAAATAGTCGTTGCCGTATCCGATTGCTAAAAAAGTATATAATAATTTTCCTTCTGCAGTCCATTTTTTCATTGTGTTGTCGCTCGAAGTAGTAATAATATATTTCCCATCCTTACTATAATTCACATTCAATACCTCATCATCATGACCCTTTAAACTAAATAAATATTTTCCTGTGTTGCTATCGTATATTTCTACATCGTTACTAGAACCATTTATTGAAGTAATAGGGGTAATTATTTTTGTTCCATCTGGACTAAATTGCAAATTTCTTGGATAACCAAAATCATTAAAATCATTATTCACTGCTATTTCATTAAATGTAATTGCATTTGTAATAATCAATTTACTGCTGTTGGATGTTTTTCGATAGCTCACTATTTTTTTTCCATCAGCACTAAATGCACTTGTACCAAAATCTAAAAAATCGGTACTTGTTTTTGCCTGTTTTGGAAATTTGGTTTTAATAGGTATTATTTTTTCAGCGGAAATATCCCAAACTGTAATTCCAACTTCATCGTCTTCTACCAGTAGTTTTTTACTATCAGGACTAAATTCAACATTGCTTATAATAATGTTTCTTTTTTTTTCGAAACTAAATTTAAATTTTGCTGTGTTGGCATCCCATAAGGTAGGATTGATGAAGAAATCTCTTTTAGAAAGGGAGTCAATTGTAATGTTGATGGTGATGATGTTTTTTCCATCGGGACTAAAAAATGCTTTTACTAATGGTAAAGCTTGCTTTATTTTTTTATACAATAACCACTTGTTTGAAGCAGGATCTAGTTGAAAAATGTTCGCGCTACTGTCTGCCGATGCAGTAATAATTTTTTTTCCATCGGGGCTAAAAGAGGCATAAACTATATTTTGCGAATGATCGCTCAATTTTGCTAGAAGTTGACCAGAATTAACATCCCAAACATGTGCAGATTTTGTATCTGAAGCTGTAACTGCTAATTTACCATCATTGCTAAATTCGCCGTTAACATATAAAGTAAGGTTTGAAGGAAAGGAGGTAGGTAATAATACATTTTTTAATTGGCCTGATTGGTTATCCCAAATTCGAGCAACTCCATCAGCGTCGGTTATCAATGTGTTGTGACCATCTTTGCTAATTCTAGTTGTGATACTTGATATTGTTGAACCACGTAAATAAACAAAATCATTTTTTTGAATATTCCAAATTGTGGCTTCTTTTTGGGAATCCGATGAAATCAACATTTTGGTGCCATCAACACTTAAATGTGCATTAGTAGGGTAATAAAAATCATTGGAAGCAATTAACTCTCCAGTTATAGATTTTCTTAGTTCAACAGCATTTTCTTTGATTAAGATAAACTGTGAGCCGTCTGCATTAAATTCATATAAATTTTTTACTAATCTTCTTGATGAATTCCATTCTTGTTTATATAACATGCTCTTTTTTGCTAAATCCCATACTTGAAACTGATTTTGATAAGTGGTGCAAAAAATCAATTGGCCATTTGGAGAAAATTGTGCACTAACAATGGACTCTTGAATATTTAAAGAATCAATCGGAATACCAACCTCGTTAAAGATGTGAACGACTTTTTTTTGTAAGGTATAGCTCAATATTTTACTACCATCTTGACTAAACGCTGCGTCGTTGTCTTTTGTAAAAAGGCCATTATTAAAGGTTGGTGACGTTAAAATTTTACCAGAATTGATATCCCATATTCTTGCTGTTCCTCCACCGGATGTTAT
>JAYVRC010000089.1:0-2794 GCA_043776615.1 Sphingobacteriia bacterium | reverse complement strand
GAGCATTAGGCAAATCCATTACCCAAGTATCGGTTCTAGTGCCGTTGGTGTTGGTAATTTGCTTCAATAATTTTCCATTAGAAAGAGAAACAAATTTTGAAGGAACAGTTAGGTTAAATTCTTGTGTACATTTTTGGTTTGGTTTATCAATTGTTGGTATCCAAACTGAAGTAGCTTCTGTTTCACCTTGGGTCCAGATTTGCGTAGGTTTATTTTTTTCTTTTCCTAATGGGTTGATGAAATACAAACCTTTAGCGTCTGTTATAACTGCGCTGCCTTTAGTTTTTAGTTCGTTTGGTTTTGCAGTGTAGTCTATATATATTGTATATAACTCTTTATTGGTATAGGTTTTGTTTAGTTTGATATAAATAAATTTTCCATCATAAATATATTTTAGTGGAATATTTTTTGTTGAATTAACCAACTCCACTTTAGAAATATCCATCCCTTTTGCATCGAGTGTTAATGAATCGGTAGAGTAAAAATGAGGTTTTAAAGTGAGCCAAACTTTTCCATCTAATCGAGCTGCGGCATAATTAAATGAAGCGTTTAGCTTGGTGTGTACAAGAGTATTAATTTTTGTAGCAGTTGATTGATAATGGATTTTCCAATCGTTTAAATTGGGCTGAGCAATTATTATTTCAACGGATAAAATAAAGACAATTAAAAGTAGTTTCTTCATATAGCAAATTAGGTGTTAAAGATAAGTGCAGCTAAATGTTCGTACAACTTGCATTTTAAGTAAATTTGTTAAAACATATTTTCATGGGTAAAGTACAATTGTTCAAAACTGTCATTGTTGGAATTTGTGCTTGTGTATTTACTCAAGGGTTAAATGCACAATCCAACTTTCTATATATCCAAACAGAAAATAATGCGCCCTATATACTTAATTTAAAGGGCAACAATTACAATTCAAATGCAAAGGGGTATTTGATGATTCCACAAATGCAAAACGGCGATTATTCATTAATAATTAGTATTTCAGGCGATCAAAAACTTGAATACACGTATAGTATTACTATTGCCGATAAGCCTAAAGGCTTTTCACTAAAATTATCCCAAGAAGGAGAGTGGATCTTAATGGATATGGTTACTTTGGAAACAATAAGGGGACTAACTTCAGATAATATAAGCACTATTTCATCGGAAAAGCAAGTCCAAAAATTGTCGGAGAAAGCTACTGATAAAGGTGTTGAGATTGTTTATTCAGTTAAGAATGGCACCAAAACAGATAAAGTAGAGGTAGTTATACTAAAACCAACAATTACTTCAGTTAGAAAGAAGACAACAAAACAACAATAAATGCCAAGGTATTTTTTGGAATTAGGTTACAAAGGCACAGCATACCATGGTTTTCAGGTTCAAGACAATGCGCCAACTATTCAATTAGCGGTGCAGAATGCTTTACTAGTTCTGTATAAAAAGCCTATTCAATTAACTGGTTCATCTAGAACTGATGCTGGTGTTCATGCTTTGCAGAATTTTTTTCAGTTTGATTCAGATTTAGCTATTAAAGAAGAGCACACGTATAATTTGAATGCCATTTTACCCTCAGACATCTTTATAAAGTCAATAAAAACAGTTTTCCCAACATCTCATTGTAGGTTTGACGCAATCGGTAGAGAATACCATTACTATATATACACTACAAAAGATCCATTTATGTGTGATAGGGGATGGTACTACCCTTATAAATTGGATATTGATTTATTAAATGAATTGGCCAATAATATTAAGGAACATATCGACTTTACTAGCTTTTCTAAGCGCAATACCCAGGTTTTCACTAATAATTGTACCGTTGAAACTTCTTATTGGGAGCAGGTTGCGCCAAATCAATTAAGGTATACAATTATATCCAACCGTTTTTTGAGAGGAATGGTGAGAGGTTTAGTAGGAACAATGGTAAAATTAGTGAGTGTAAATAAAGGAGTTAATGCGTTCATTGATATAATAAATGCAAAAGACTGTACAAAAGCGGACTTTAGTACACCTCCTCAGGGTTTATTTTTGGCAAGAGTGATCTTTCCTTAAACTTTTTTTTACGCTACAACTCAATATTGGCGGTATTTACAGTAAAGTTGAGTAAAATAATTTCAAAAACATTTGGTAGGATGGTTTCTGTCCTTATCTTTGCAACCCGCTTTACAAAAAAGGGGATGTTCTTTGAAGGTTGATTTGAAATGAATAGCGAAAAAAAATCATTTTTTTATTAAATAAATTTGGTAAATAAAATAAGACTCGTATCTTCGCCGCCCGTTCGTTAAAAACGGAAATTCATTCAAACAATTACCTACTTTTTTTCTCAGGTAATTCCTTCTTTAAGTAATTGAATAACAGTTCTTTAAATCGCTTTTTACCAACAAAATAAATTGAAATTTTGTTTCAAAATATTTGGTTGAATAAAATAAGCCTCTTACTTTTGCACTCCCAATAAAACGGGTAGCGGGAGTAACGCTAAAAGATCTTTGAAAGTTTGGAAGCAACAGTAACTTGAATTTAAAATTCAGGCTAAGGTTAACAGCATCATAAATAAATAACATATATCAGACGTTAATTTCGATTAATTTGAGACTAACAGTCAGATCAAACAAAACATTTACAATGGAGAGTTTGATCCTGGCTCAGGATGAACGCTAGCGGCAGGCTTAATACATGCAAGTCGTGGGGCAGCGCAGTGTAGCAATACATGGGCGGCGACCGGCAAACGGGTGCGGAACACGTACACAACCTTCCTACAAGTGGGGAATAGCCCAGAGAAATTTGGATTAATACCCCGTAACATAACGAT
>JAYVRC010000088.1:0-2809 GCA_043776615.1 Sphingobacteriia bacterium | reverse complement strand
ACTCTTCTCGTATTGAAGCAATCGGTTACGGAGAATCGCAACCAATCGCTACAAATAAAACTGATGCTGGTCGTCAGAAAAATAGAAGAGTAGAGATGACCATATATTAATCCCTTGAAAAGTTGAATATTTCATATGCCCATGTTTTTATACATGGGCATTTTTAAATTACAATTTATGTATTCTTTTCGTTTGAAGTTTAACAAAATGATGGAAGACGTTGGTGACTATACCGCCTTTCTTAAAGGCTTTTACAACAATTTATTTTCCAATGGATTTGAATGGAACGAACTTATTAAGCAATGTTACTTTATAGGGTATAAATCGCTCAATATTGTTTTGGTTACTGGATTTGTTTTAGGATTTGTACTTACACTACAATCTCAACCTACTTTAAAAGCTTTTGGTGCAGAAGGTTATGTTCCTAATATGGTAGCTATTTCTATAATTAGAGAACTAGGCCCAGTAATTATTTCACTTATCTGTGCAGGTAAAATTGCATCAGGTATTGGAGCAGAATTAGGAAGTATGAAAGTAACAGAACAAATAGCGGCAATGGAAGTTTCTGCTGCAAACCCTGTTCAATACCTTGTTGTAACTAGAATTTTGGCTTGTGTTTTTATGGTACCTATATTAGTTATACTAGCTGATGTTTTTGCTTTCTTAGGTGGGTTTTTCGGCACCAATATTTCTGGAAATATGTCTGCAATTCTCTATTTCAATAAATCATTTGAATCGCTGGCCTTCTCCGATTTTTTTCCGGCATTAATCAAAACATTTTTCTTTGGTTTTATTATTGGCTTTATTGGTTGCTATAAAGGATTTAATGCTAACAAAGGAACTGAGAGTGTAGGTATTGCTGCAAATTCTGCAGTTGTATCTGCTTCATTTTGGATAATAATAATTGATGCATTAGCTGTTCAAATCATAAGTGTATTTATATATAATTAGTTTATGGATAACGTAATCAATATTACAAATCTTAAAAAATCATTTAATGGTGTGCCTGTATTAACAGGGCTTAACTTAGTATTGAATAAAGGGGAGAATTTAGTAGTAATTGGTAAAAGTGGACAAGGAAAAAGTGTTTCAATTCAATGTATGGCTGGCATGATAGTTCCTGATGAAGGAAAAATTTTTGTGTTAGATCAAGAAATTGAAAATATAAGTCCAGAAGATTTAAAAATATTACGAACTCGAATCGGTTTTTTGTTTCAACACGGAGCACTTTACGATAGTATGACGGTCAGAGAAAATTTAGCTTTCCCTTTGCAAAGAGTATTACAGATAACTGATTTAAATGAAATAGAAAAAAGATCGAAGCAAGCTTTGGAAGATATAGGACTTGCTGAAATTATTGATCAAATGCCTTCTGATTTATCGGGTGGTCAAAGAAAAAGGTTAGCGTTAGCGAGGATGTTGATTGTAAACCCATCTATTATATTGTATGATGAACCAACTACAGGCTTAGATACAGTAACCTCAAAAGAAATTAGTATGCTAATAAGGAGTATTCAAAAGAAATACAATGCTTCTTCTATTATCATTACACACGATATGTCATGCGCTCGTTTAACTGCTGATAAAATAATTGTAATGAATGATGGTAAATGTTTTGCAGAGGGAACTTATGATGAATTAGAAAATAGCGCTGATCCCTTTATTTCTTCATTTTTTAAATAAAATAATATGTTTATACAAAATTCACAAAAAATTAGAACAGGTATTTTTGTTATACTTGGATTGATCGTTTTTCTCGCAATGATATTTATTATTGGGAATCAAAAAAATTTATTTAGACAAACAGTTTCATTGTTTATTAATTATAAATCAGTAGCTGGTTTGCAAGAAGGAAGTTATGTACGCTTTGCAGGAATAAATATTGGTACTGTTAATCAAATAGAAATTATAACTGATACCAGTGTTAGGGTAGAACTTGTTGTACAAAAAAAAATGCTTAAATTCATAAAGAAAGATAGTAAAGCTAGTATTGTGAGCGATGGATTGATGGGAGATAAGTTGATACAAGTTTCTCATGGGGAATTATCATCATCGCTTATTGCTGATAATGGCACGCTAATTGCCGTTGATCCCTTTGATATGAATAACATTACTTCTAAAGCAGAAAAAATAGCTTTGCGAATCGAAAGTGTTGTTAATAATATTGATACTTTATCTGGGCAGCTTGCTGCAATTTTTAGTAAAGTCAATAATGGCAAGGGTACACTCGGCAAACTCATTAATGACGAAAAGATTGCCAATGATTTAGCCAGCACAGTTAATTCGGCAAAAAAAACTGCTAAAACAATGGATAAAGCAGCGGTTGGCTTGAATGAAAATATGGAAGCTGCAAAGCATAATTTTTTATTGAAAGGATTTTTTAACAAAAAAGAAAGAAAGCGTAAAGCAGACTCTATTGCGAATAGCAAAAAAATCAAAAATTAAATTTTACACAATAAAATCAAAAACCATGAAAACAAAACTTCTATTGGCACTGCTGCTTTGCAGTTTAAGTGTGCCTTGCCTTTTAAATGCTCAAATACGTTTTAATGTAAATGTTGGTGCTCAACCAATTTGGGGTCCAGTTGGTTACGATAAAGTAGATAATTATTATCTGCCTGAAATTGAATCATATTATAATGTGAATTCCAAACAATACACATATATGAATAACGGGCAATGGGTTACTACTCCAAATTTACCTTCTCGTTATTCTAATTATGATTTATACCGTGGTTATAAGGTGGTTATTAATGAACCAAAACCTTATCTACATTTTAATGATCATCGTGTAAAATATATTTCATAT
>JAYVRC010000087.1:0-2813 GCA_043776615.1 Sphingobacteriia bacterium | reverse complement strand
TTATTAGTCGCGCTCTTACATTATTTGCTCTATTAACAATATTAATCTCAGCAACATTAATTATAAGGCACTTAGTACAAAACAACAAATTAATTATTGAGCTAGGCAAAGCAAAAGAAAAAGCAGATGTAGCGGGTACTATTAAAGAACAATTCTTGGCCAATATGAGCCATGAAATAAGAACTCCTCTTAATTCAATTATAGGTTTTAGCAATCTCGCATTTAAAACTAATTTAAATAAAGAACAAAGCGACTATATACAATTTATAAAAAATTCTAGCGAAAATTTATTGTATATAATAAACGACATACTTGATTTTTCTAAATTGGAAGCTGGGAAATTACAAATATCAAAAGAACCATTTAATTTAACAGAGGTATGCCACTTTATTGAAATGCTTTTCCAAATTCAAATCACTGAAAAAAAAGTACACTTTTATTATAAAATAGAAGACAATACGCCTTTGAACTTAACTGGAGATGATGATCGATTAAAGCAAATTCTTACCAATCTGGTTTCTAACGCAATTAAATTTACAAGTATTGGTGGAAATATTTCTTTAAGAATATCGATGATTAAAAAAGAAAATGAAACTGCTACTATACAATTTTCGGTTAAAGACACTGGTATTGGAATTCCTGAAGAAAAATTAAAAACAATTTTCGAAAGGTTTGAGCAAGCAGATTCTGCAACTACAAGAAAATATGGAGGAACCGGTTTAGGACTATCAATTGTAAAGCAATTGATTACTCTTCAAAATGGTAAAATAGAAGTTAAAAGTACAATTAATGCAGGTTCCGAATTCATTGCTACTTTACCATATAACATTAATATGCTCGCAACACAAGTTGAATCGAGAAAAACCGATTCAACAACAGTGAAGGAATTTAATAGTAAAGCAAAAGTCTTGGTTGCCGAAGACAACACAATGAATCAACTTCTATTAAAATATCTTTTTAAAAATTGGGGATTCAAAATTGTAATAGCAAAAGATGGAAAAGAAACCATCAACTTAATTAGTGATAATGATTTTGATTTGATTCTACTGGATATTCAAATGCCAATTATTGATGGCTATGGTGTAGCAAAATGGATTAGGGAAACAAAAAAGTCATCAGTACCAATTATTGCAATGACGGCACATATAATGCCTGCAGAAATACAAAAATGCAAGGATGCTGGAATGAACGATTATTTAATAAAACCAATTGATGAAGAAAAAGCCGTTCAATTATTTAATAGATATATACCAAAACCAAATAGTATGAACCAACAAAAAAAACAATCTTTTGTTGATCTAGAAAATCTTAAAAGAATATTTGGCACTGAGCCAGCTGTAATTATTGAGTTCTTAGAACTATTTAGTGCTCATTTTCCATTAGAAATAAATCAATTAAATACTGCATTAACAAGCAGAAATATGGAAGAGGTATATACTTTATCCCATAATTTAAAAACCACAATAACAACCCTAAAACCAGACTCTTCTTTAATTAATCTGTTGTTAATATTAGAGAAATACAAGAATATTGAGCCAGACTGGAGTACCATACAATTACAAATAAATACCATTAATGATTCTGTAACTCTGGTACTAGAAGAAATCAATAATATAAAAATAGATTTAGCTAAAACACAGCATGGAGGAAATTAGCTTATACCATCAAAAAATACATAAACTATACTTATTAATAATTTGGTTCATAGGTATACTGATGATTGTATATTTATGTATCCCTTTTTTAAAAAGAGACCTTAACCTTTTTTCAGACTTGATTAATAATAATCAACAAGCAATTACGCTTAAAGAAAGTGCAGTTAAAAATCAAGCTACTACTAATTCCAACGAAGCATTGCTTTTTGTTACAATTAATAAAAAACAATTTCTTACAAAATTTGTTACTTACATTTCAGATGAAGATCTTGCTGCTATAGAGTTAACTGATACCTTAGCTGAAAAAAATACTAAAAGATATATAATTGTTGGACGAAAGAAAGTAAATATTCGAACAAAAATAAAAGATGATTTTTTTATTAAAGCTGCCCCTAAAATTTAAAATGAAATGAATAAAAAAACCTACTTCAGTTCGATAATTTTAATATGCCTTTTTTTAATTTCCTGCTATGGTAGTAAAAAAACGCAAATGAACCAAGTAATTCAACAAGCTGAAGCAATTCAACAAGCTGAAGCAAAAATTGTTGAAGATACCAAACAAAAAGTGGAAGATCGATTAAAATCGGAAGATATTGATGCAGAAATAGCAGATAGTATTAAAGCTAAAATTACCAAATACGCTGCCGACTTAGATTCATTTAAAAACGCTATTAATTTTATTGATAACAAGATTAATGTATCGAGAAGGTCTTATGTTAATAATAAAATTCAAATAGATGAGTCTTTTGGATTAATAGATAGATATAAAAGCAAATCGAATTATCGGTTACGCAGATTTACTATGATTAATGAATCATTAGACGTTATTGTAAATCAACAACACATGTTTGATTTAGCTGCATTTTTTGGGCCAGGAAAATATGATATACCTGAAGATAAAAAAGATATTGCTGAAAAATCATTCTCTCCATTAATAGATTCTTTGGTTAAATTTTACAATAAATATGGAGATGTTGATAAGAAAGCCACATTGGTAATTTTAGGGTATGCAGACGGAAGTGGATTTAGCCCTGAATCAGAAATTTACAAATCCATAATAGAAAAATTAAATGATAGTACAGTAACAAAAGAAAAAATGAATCAGAAATTATCAGAATGGAGGGCAGTTAATATTGGGAATTTGATGGAGATCTCCAT
>JAYVRC010000086.1:0-11065 GCA_043776615.1 Sphingobacteriia bacterium | reverse complement strand
CTGGATACACAGTAATACCTGAATTATTACCAGAAGGTTTATTTTTCGACTATACCACTGGAGTTTTTACTGGCAGACCAATTTCTGAAATAGCTAATAGAAATTTTATTGTTACAGGCCATAATATTTATGGAAGTAGTTCTGCAACTCTTAATATAAGCGTATCTACAGAGCCAGGTAATGCTTTGTATTTTGATGGCATTGATGATAAAGTGGCTATTCAAGACAATCCCAGTTTTCATACTCCCGTAATTACTGTAGAAGCATGGGCGAATATTAAAAAACTATCTTCCAGTTTTGGAAGGATTGTATTAAAGCGAAATGACCTTGGTTCGTATGACGATAGTTATTCAATTGGTATCGACAGTTTTTTCCATTTCAGGGCAGTAGTTTGTTCTGGTTCTGGTACTATAGATGGTCAAAAAAGTGCGGTTCAAAATTCTACTATAAATAAAGGTGAGTGGAATTATGTAGCAGCTGTTTTTAAAACTGACTCAATAAAATTATATGTAAATGGAGAACTTGAAAAAGTTACTTACACTGGTTTCCCATTAAATCATGGTAATAACCAGTTATTGCTTGGGTTTGACGAAAAACTTGAGTTTCTATTAGATGAGGTAAGGATTTATAACACAGACCGATCAATGCAGATAGCAGATGATGGAAAGAAGCAACTTTTGCCAAACACACCCGGTTTAGTGGCATATTATAATTTTAATTCAGGCAGGGCTGGGTTAGATAATAGTGGAATCAATACGGTAGTAGATATTTCTCCTGAAAAAAATTATGGTAACCTTTTAAATTTTCAAAATCTCTCGGGTAGCCAATCTAACTGGGTAGATAGTTATGCCATGATGACCCCAGAATTACCAATGGCATCAGATATCTCCAGAAGCGCTTTTACTGCAGAATGGAACGCTCCTGCATCAGGCAAAGTAGATCATTATTTACTGGATGTATCAGAGGACAAAAACTTCAGTACTTTTCTTACTGGTTATCATAACCTAGAAATTGCTGGAACTTCAAAACGAATTGGCGGATTAAAAGAAAGAACAACATATTTTTTCCGTATCAGATCTTCCAAAAAAGGAGAGAATAATATTAGTAGTTATACGAAAACGATAACAGTAAGCACGGTCTCAACTTTAAAAACGGAAGAATAGTGTGAAAGGGCTTTTTTATTCATTAAATGGGTAATTATTATTTTGTCTGGACTAAGCATAAGCATTACACCTAGGAGATAAATTAAACTATAATGACTGCATCATAATGAGTATCATTTTATTTCAAAATACCTTATACCCCACAAATGAATACATCAATACAGTTTCTTAATTATAACAGATGCCAGCGATAATATGCGTTTATTGTTATCCACTCAACAACAAATCAATTACTTTTAATTGCAATGTTGTATTGCCTTGAAATTCATTTTCATCAATCGTAAAAACCATATCGAATGGTTTATTCGAATTCACTATTGAAAATTTTTGTGCGAGATTAAAACCTATTCCATTAAATGTTACGCCATTTTGTTTTACTACAAATTTTAAGTGCAACTCTTTTACTATTTTAGAGTAACCCGTATCGATTACATTCTTTGCAATAAAAACCGGACGCATATTATCAGGACCAAAGGGCTCCATCTGACACATGATTTTATAAAAGCTAGGTGTAATTTCTTTAAATTGAATTGGAGCATCTATCAGAATCTCAGGTATTAATTGTTCGGGTGTAATTCTTGCTTGTACTTCTTTTTCAAATGCATCTGCAAATGCTTCAATTTTGTTAATTTCTAAAGTCATTCCTGCTGCAGCAAAATGTCCGCCATATCCTAAAAGATGTTCCTTACAAGCATGTATGGCTTCATATAAATTAAATCCAATAACACTTCTTGCACTACCCGCTGCATATTCACCGCTTTTTGTTAATACAATGGTTGGTCTATAATAGGTATCTATTAATCTGCTAGCAACAATTCCAACTACGCCTTTATGCCAATGCGCTTGATAAACTAAGGTTGATAGTTTGCTGCCATTATTTGGTGTTGATGCTAGAAGTGTTAAAGCTTCTTCTGTAATAGTTGCATCTGCTTCTCTGCGATCTGTATTGTCACTATGAAGCATCTGTGCAATTTCTAAAGCTTGTAGTTCATCTTTTTCAATAAAAAGTTGCAC
Organism: Sphingobacteriia bacterium; assembly: GCA_043776615.1. GTDB lineage: Bacteria > Bacteroidota > Bacteroidia > Chitinophagales > Chitinophagaceae > Sediminibacterium. The sequence continues at coordinate 8,888 of JAYVRC010000086.1, read as the reverse complement.
TGCTTTTTTTGCATCATCCATTCTACCAGCTGCATTTATTCTAGGAGCAATTACAAAAACGAGACTGGTTAAACTCATTTTCTTTTTCACTGCTGCTAATGTCATTAATGCTTTAATACCAACAGAAGGATTTTCATTTACTTTTTCAATTCCCAAAAAAGCAATGGTTCTATTTTCCCCTGTTACCGGAACTATATCAGCGGCAATTGCAATAGCAACAAGATCTATATAGGATAAATAACTCGTAGGTGGCAAATTAAAATGCTCACTCAATGCCATCATTAATTTAAAGCCAACTCCGCAACCACATAATTCTTTGTAAGGATAATTACAATCAATTTGCTTTGGATTTAATATGGCAACAGCAGGCGGTAAAATTGTATCAGGTAAATGATGATCGCAAACTATGAAATCGATGCCCAATGTTTTTGCATAAGCAATTAATTCGGTAGATTTAATTCCACAGTCTAATGAAATAATTAAACTAAAACCATTTTCTTTTGCATAATCAATTCCAGCTTTCGAAATCCCATATCCTTCTCTGTAACGATGCGGAATATAAAAGTTGATTGGTTTGTGAAGTGTTGCAAGAAATTGATACATACTAGCAACTGAAGTAGTTCCATCAACATCATAATCTCCATATACCAATATCGGTTCTTCATTTTCAAAAGCCCGTGCAATTCTATTAACTGCTTTGTCCATGTCTTTCATCAACCATGGACTATGTATATCTGTTAATGAAGGTCTAAAGAATTTTTTTGCTTTTTCGTAATCATCAATTCCTCGTTGTACAAGCAATTCGCAAATAGAGCTATTGATTTTTAATGCGTCTTTTAATTCAGCAACTTTAAGCTGATGGGCAGATAATATATTCCATCTTTTCTGCATCAATATTTTCTATCGGTTGTATACAAAACCATTTCTTCAAGTGCATCTCTTACAATTGAAGGCTTAAACTCATGAAGAATATTTAATGCTTCATTTTTAAATTCGTTCATTTTATCAGTTGCATATTTAATACCTCCATATTGCTCAACCGCATTAATTACAAATGCTACTTTTTCTTTATCGGTATTCTCATTTTTTATGATTCGAATTACTTTACGCTTTAAATCAGGGGGACAATTATTGAGCATATAAATTAACGGTAGAGTTAATTTTTTTTCTTTGATATCATTGCCAGTTGGTTTGCCAATATCTGCACTACTGTAATCGAATAAATCGTCTTTAATTTGAAATGCCATTCCCACTTTTTGTCCGAATAAACGCATTTTTTCTACATCATCTTGATTTTCAAAAGTACTTACTGCACCAGCAGCGCAAGCAGAAGCAAGGAGAGAAGCCGTTTTACCATTAATAATTTCGTAGTAAACTTCTTCGCTTAAGTTGAGGTTTCTTGATTTTTCAATTTGTAACAATTCACCCTCACTCATTTGTTTTACTGCTTCAGAGAGTATTCTTAATACTTCGTGATCTTTATTATTAAGAGAAAGCAATAATCCTTTTGAAAGTAAATAATCGCCTACTAAAACCGCAATTTTGTTTTTCCATAATGCATTGATAGAGAAAAAGCCTCTTCTTTCCATCGATTCATCAACCACATCGTCGTGAACGAGTGTAGCAGTATGAAGTAATTCAACTAGCGATGCAGCCCTATAAGTACTTTCTGTAATTTTTCCACCTAGCTTGGCGCTTAGTAAAACAAACATGGGTCTCAATTGCTTCCCTTTGCGTTTTACTATATATTGCATGATGCGATCTAGCAATGCTACCCGGCTCTTAACAGCCTCCTTAAAATGAGCCTCAAAAAGAACTAATTCGTCTTTTATTACCTTTTTTGCTAAATCCATGTTATAATTATGCTGCAATATATGCCTGATTGAGGAAAAAATAGTTTGAAAAGCAGCGATTTATGTATATTTGCAGTCTAAAAACCAAACATCTACAATATGACAAGCAAAAAAGTTTTTTTATTGATAGCGTTTGCTGTGATTGCACAGATCTCGCTTTTTGCACAAACTGATTGGGGTTGGGATTGGAAAGATTCTTCTAAAATCGCACCTCAGAATTTACCTCAGTTCAATGAATTTCTAAACAATCAGTATCCTTACCCAGCAAAGCCGAGAAGCCAGTGGGAATTAGGTTTTGGTGTTGGTGCTGCAGCTCTTTCAAGCGATTGGGCTAATGACGTTGGATTAGGTGGTAATATCAGTTTAAGGAAAGCCTTAGGCCATACCTTTTCTCTTCGCCCATCATTTTCCTATTATTCTCATAGTGGTGGAGGACGTAATTTAAATACAGGTCTAGACAATAAATACACAAATAAATCATATCATTTTGGTCTTGATTTATTAACTTCTCTAAATACAATAAGTTATTATCGTGGAAATCCGAAAGTGAATTTCTATGCTATAACTGGTATTGAGTACTATACAACGACTCAAACTTTAAGTGTAGCTGGAGGTCCATTCAATACCTTTACAAGACCTAACAGCAATACAGATTTAGATAATGTTGGTTTTAATTTGGGACTTGGTGTAGCTTTCAAAATTAACAATTCATTTAATATAGGTTTTGAAGCAAAAAATACGATTACCAATAACGATTATTTAGAAACCTATTCTACTCAATATGGTAACGCAAATGATGCATGGTGGTATACTGGAATTAGATTGAATTTTAATTTAGGAAACAAATCAACACGTGTTGAACCACTTTATTGGATTAATCCTAATAATTATGTTTATGGTGAGTTGAATTCTCCAAAACATATGAAATTACCAAAGGTAATGTTACCTGATGGAGATAAAGATGGTGTTACTGATCAGTTTGATATGGAGCCTAATACTCCAAAAGGTGCACCTGTTGATACTCATGGTGTTTCTAAAGATACAGATGGAGATGGTGTTCCAGATTACAGAGATAAAGAGTTATTAACTCCTCAAAAATGTTTCCCAGTAAACAATGATGGTATTGGTAATTGTCCTGAACCAGCATGTTGCAAAGAAATTAAAGACATGATGGCTAATTATAAGCCTTCATCAGAATCAGACAAAGTTAGTTGTACAATTGGTGCATTACCTAGTGTTCAATTTAAAGGAACAACTAAATTGAATAAGGATGCTCTAGCAGTATTATCTTCTGCAGCTGCTCAATTAAAAGCAAATCCTACTTGTAATGTAAAAGTTATTGGTTATGGTGCAACTAGTAAATCGGCTCAACAACAAAGTTGGGAGCGTGTAAATGCAGTAATTAAATACTTGGTAGAAAAGCAAGGTATTGCTGAAGGAAGATTACTGTTTGTTTATGCTCAAGATGGAGATGCCAATACAGTAGATTTACAAGGTACAACAGAGCAAGGTCCAAATTCTGTTCCAGCTCCACATCCAAATTTAAAAAGTAGAAATTAGTATCGTAAGTATTTAAATAAGAAGCCTCTCTCGAAAATATCGAGAGGGGCTTTTTTAGTTATTGAGTATATTAAAATGAAGCTCACCAAAGTTTTGTAAAGACGATAATTTTAAATCTGCAGCTGCCCATTTTTCTTCTTTACTATTATAGGCATGTGGTATAATTACACATTTCATCCTTGCAGCTTTTGCTGCAATCATTCCATTAAATGAATCTTCAAAACAAATACATTCTAAAGGGTTGCTATTCATTTCTGCTGCACAGTTTAAATAGACTTGTGGATGTGGTTTACCAAAAGGTAATTCTTCAGCTGATGCTGTTGCATTTAAAAATGGGCCAATGCCGGTCATACTTATTACTAAATCAATTAAAGATTGAGGAGATGAAGTGGCTAAGCCAATTTTAAATTGCTTATTTGCAAAAAATTCAAAAACATGTGCAACACCTGGAAGAATTTTTGCTTTATGTTCAATTTTTTGAAGTACTAACTCTACAATTTTATTTTCTGCATTGAATGATTCGGTCAGTGGTATTTTAAAATAGGTAAACCACCAATGGATAAACTCTTTGGTTCTTAACCCTACACTAGAGTTGTACTGCTCATTTGTCATTTTAACTCCATATAATTGAAAAACTGCTGCAGCAGCTTCATGCCAAAGCGGTTCACTATCAATTAAAAGTCCATCAATATCGAAAATCACTGTATTTAATTGCATAATGAATTGTAATTGTAGTACAAATTTATTGTTGCATCTTCAATATATGTCAACAAATATGCAGCTAATTAAAAAAAATACTTAACAATTTATTTACATTCCTTATTTTGCACTGCTTGCTAATTAAACTAAAATGAATTTAATCGAAAGATTTAAACAAATTAGGGTTGTTCGTTCACTTGTTTATGGTGTTGTGGGCATGGCAACTTATCCAGGTCTTGCCTTAATTAATAAGATCAAAATAGAAGGTACTGAGCATTTGAGAAATCTTCCTCGTGCGAATGTATTATTTGTAAGTAATCATCAGACTTATTTTGCAGATGTAATCACTTTCATACATATATTCTGTGCTGTTAAATGGAGGAAAGAGAATAAATTAGGTATACCTTTTTACCTTTTAAATCCATTTACCAACGTGTTTTTTGTTGCAGCAGAGGAAACAATGAATGGTAGTTTAATTAGTCGTCTTTTTAAAATGGGAGGTGCCTTAACTGTAAAAAGAACATGGAGAGCTGAAGGGAAAGATGTAAACAGAAATCGAGAAGAAGGTGATACACAGAAAATAGATGAAGCACTCGAAAAAAGTTGGGTAATTACATTTCCACAAGGAACTACAAAACCATTTGCTCCTGGAAGAAGGGGAACAGCCCATATCATTAAAAACAATCAACCTATTGTAGTACCAGTTGTAATAAATGGATTTTGGCGCGCATTCAATAAAAAAGGGTTGAGTTTTAAAAAGAAAGGATCTTTGCTTTCAGTTCGATTTAAAGAGCCGATGGTAATTGATTATACTCAATCTGTTGAAGCTATTTTAGATCAAGTGATGGAAGCAATTGAGCAGAGTAAATCATATATGCTAAAAAGTAAGCATCATTTTATGAGTATGTTAGATAAGTAAACTAATCCTTAATGAATAAAGCTTTCAATTCATTTGCATCATCTGGTTTCATTTTTCCTGCCAATATTAATCGAATTTGTCTTCTTCTTAAAGCTCCATCAAATAGTCTTTTTTCTTCTTCAGTTTCTGGAATTACTTTAGGTACTTCTCGAGGTTTACCATTTGGGTCGAGTGCTACAAAAGTAAAAAAAGCTTCATTACTTTCATATTTATACTGAAGCAATAAATCTTCACCCCATACTTTTAAATGAATTTCCATTGAAGTATTAAATGCTCTACAAATTTTTGCTTCAATATGAACAACATTACCTAATTTAATGGGGGTTTTAAAGCTTAGATTATCAACAGAAGCAGTCATGCATGGTGTGTTAGAATGCCTGCCAGCAGCTATTCCTGCAGCAATATCCATCCAATACATTAATCGCCCGCCCATTAAATTGCCAAAAGTGTTGGTATCATTGGGAAGTACCAATTCATTCATTATCGTTAAACTATCGCTTATTTTTTTCTCTTCCATTATTGTGGGTTATTCAGCAAAGATATGGTAAGCAGTATGCTTCTTTATTGTTATTAAATAGTAATTGATTCAAGGGTTTTTAAAAATTCATTGGAAACATCGGCTCCAATTCCATGATCATCACTTAATTTTAATTTCATTCCATCGTATTGAACACCGTTTGTTACTGGGTCGATTTTGTGGCCAAGTAAACAAGTGTCGAGATCATAGAATTTGATTGTATCAAATGCAGAAGCAAAGTGTACTTTGGCGGTTAATGCTACCCTGCTTTCGAGCATGCCACCCATCATACAATCAACATTATTTTTTTCTGCAACTCGAATAATCTTTTTTGCTTCATTAATTCCTCCGCTTTTAGCAAATTTTATATTAATGTACTTACAGGCTTTGTTGTTGATTAATCTTTTAGCATCATGATGCGAATAAACACTTTCGTCGGCCATAATTGGAATAGGTGAAATGGAACATAGTTTAGGCAAGAGTTCATCATTCCAAGTTCGCATAGGTTGTTCACAAAATTCAATATCATATTTCCCTAACTCCGATAATGTAAATACTGCATCATCGTAACTCCAACCTTGGTTTGCATCAATCCTTATTTTAGCTGAATTACCAATAGAAGCTCTGATACTGCTGATTCGTTTAATATCAGATACAGGATCTTTTCCAAGTTTAACTTTAATCATTGTAACACCTTTTTCAACAAAATGAATAGCCTGTTCAGCCATATTTTCTGGTGTTCCTATCCCAATTGTTAGATCGCTTTCAATAATTTTATTTTTACCTCCTAAAAATGCATACAACGGCATTCCAGCTTTTTTAGATGCAATATCGTACAATGCAAGGTCGAAGGCACTTTTAGCAGTATAGTTGCCAGCGGTAAACAAATCAAGTTCATTCAGTCGTTCATCAATATTTAATGGATCTTTTCCTTTAAATAGCAAAGCAAAATCTTTGGCCATTTCAAAACAAGTATTCTGTGTTTCTCCTACAATCATTGGAAATGCCGAACATTCTCCAACACCAGTTATTTGTTCATCAGTATGAATTCTTATAAATATGTTCTGTGCAAAATACATGGTTCCTGTAGAAATTGTAAACGGAACCATCGGAATGGCGTATTTGTAAATTTCGATGCTTGTAATTTGCATCTACAAATTTCACGCATTTTTTCAATTGAACAAAAGTTGCAACAAAATCTTTCAAGATTTGTTAATCAGGTATAAATACGAAATATGGAATCAGTTAAGGGTAAAATAGTTGTAATTATTGGTGCTACGGGAGGGATAGGAATGAATACTGCCAAACTACTAAGTGGAAGTGGTGCAATTGTATATATAGCTGGTAGAAATGTTGAAAAATTATCTCAAGTGGCAATTGAAGCTGGTATAGATGCTGATAGGGCATTTGAGATAGATATCACCAATGAAAACTCAGTCAAATCAACCATTCAACATATTTTATGTAAAGTGCCTTCAATCGATATATTAATTAACGCCGTAGGAATAGGTATTATTAAATCTATCGATGTTTTGAGTGCTGAAGATTTTATCAAAAGCTTGCAAACCAATTTAATCGGAAGTTTCTATTTAGTAAAAGCCGTATTGCCTGTAATGAAAGAGGCAAAAAAGGGATTAATCATTAATATTCCAGGTGTTTTAGGTAAAGTGCCAATGTCTGGAGCTGCTGCGTATAGTGCAAGTAAATATGGCTTAGTAGGCATGATGCAGAGTATACGTGAGGAACTAAAACGTACCGATATTCGTATAACTAACCTGTTTTTAGGGGGTGTTGATAGTCCTTTTTGGGATACTATTGATTTAAGGGTACAGCGCGAAAAAATGATTAATGCTGAAGAAGCTGCAAAAGCTATTTGGTTTCTTTGCCAACAGCCAGCTAGTGGTGTAGTAAGTGAGATGGTTTTACAACCTTTTAATCATCAAGTTATATAGGTATGAAAAATAAATGGGAATTATTTGTAAAAGCTTTTCGTATTTAACTATTGTGTACCGATATTCGCAGTACGAACAATTGTTAGCATGAATATATCCTTTGACAATACCGAAAATGCTTTTGCTTATAAAACGGATAAAGAGCTTAAAAGTGCGCGATTTTTATTTGGCACTATGGGTTACAGCTGGTTTGTTCAACTAGGAACAAGGCTTACTCCATTTATAATGAAAACAGGTATTCCCTTGGTGCAAACTATTATTCGTAAAACAATATTCAAACAGTTTGTTGGTGGCGAAACTTTGGAGGAAACAGCCAAAGTTGGAAATGTATTGGGTAAATATAATATACAGGTTATTTTAGATTATGGAGTTGAGGGTAAAGAAGGAGAAGATAATTTTGATAATGCTACTGAAGAATTTATTCGTGTAATTAATTATGCAGCTTCACAAAATAATATTCCTTTTATTAGTATTAAAGTAACAGGGTTGGCTCGATTTAATTTGTTACAAATTTTAAATGAAGCACCTCGTTTGCGAAGCGGTATTCATGATCATGAAGAAGAAGTAAACGAATGGGATAGAGTAAGAGATAGGATGTATGCCATTTGCGAAATTGCTGCAGAAAAAAATATCGGGGTTTTAATTGATGCAGAAGAAAGTTGGATTCAGGATCCAATAGATCGCCTTTGTATGGAAATGATGGAGGAGTTTAATAAAGAACGTGTGATTGTTTATAATACCATTCAGTTGTATCGCCATGATCGACTTAGCTTTTTAAAACTATCTCATCGAATTGCAAAGCAACAAGGCTTTAAATTGGGAATGAAATTAGTTAGAGGTGCGTATATGGAAAAAGAGCGACAATATGCTGCTGATAGAGGAACTCCATCTCCAATACAAAAAGATAAAGCGTCTTCTGATGCAGATTTTAACGAAGCTGTAAAATATTGTATAGAAAATATTGATGAAATAGCAGTTATTATTGCTTCTCATAATGAAGAAAGCAATTTGTTGGCAGCTAAACTCTTAAATGAGAAAGGAATAGTCCATAATCATCCTAGTGTACACTTTTCTCAATTATATGGCATGAGCGACAACATAACTTTTAACCTTGCCAAAGAAGGATTTAGCGTAAGCAAATACCTGCCATTCGGACCAATCAAAGATGTTATCCCTTATTTAATGCGTAGAGCAAAAGAAAATAGTAGTGTAAGCGGTCAAACTGGTAGAGAGCTCTCACTAATTAACAAGGAATTAAAAAGACGAAAAGCAAATTAATGTTGGCAACACTAATTCACGCACAATTTCTTCACAGCAGTATCATTGGCTGCAAAATGCGGCCATTTCGTTGTTAATTTGTACATGCAACAATACCACGATTTATTAAA
>JAYVRC010000085.1:0-2828 GCA_043776615.1 Sphingobacteriia bacterium | reverse complement strand
CTGGTGGATCTTCTGGCGGCTCGGCAGTTTCTGTTCAAGCAAACTTATGCATGGTAAGTCTCGGAAGTGACACTGGTGGCTCAGTTCGGCAACCTGCCGATTTTTGTGGTATCATCGGTATAAAACCTACCTACGGAAGAATATCACGCTATGGATTAATAGCATACGCATCTTCATTTGACCAAATAGGTATTTTTTCAAAATCAATTGAAGATGCTGCATTGGTCTTGGAAATTATTGCTGGTGAAGATGATTTTGATAGTACTGTTTCTACTAAGTGTGTTGAAAATTATTCGACAATAATAAACAATTCACTTAAAAAATACCGTGTTGCTTATTTTAAAGAATCAATTGAACATCCTTCATTAGATAAAAATATAAAAGAACAAATAGAAACTACTATTCAGCAAATGAAAGCCGCTGGACATATAGTAGAAGCCATTGGTTTTGATTTATTAGATTATGTTGTTCCTACTTATTATGTATTAACTACTGCAGAGGCATCAAGTAATTTATCGAGGTTTGATGGTGTACGTTATGGACACAGAACGGAACAAAAAAATATCGACCTTACAACAATGTACAAAGCTTCTAGAAGCGAAGGATTCGGAGAAGAAGTAAAAAGAAGAATTCTTCTAGGAACTTTTGTGTTAAGTGAAGGATATTTTGATGCCTATTTTACCAAAGCACAACAGGTTCGACAATTATTAAAAACAAAAACAACATCAATATTTGCCGAATATGATGCCATCATATCTCCAACAGTTCCTTCACCCGCATTTAAAATTGGAGAAAAATCGGACGACCCCATTGAAATGTTTTTAGCAGATATCTATACAGTTTATCCAAATTTGGTAGGTATTCCAGCAATATCTATTCCTTTGTATACACATCATAATGGCATGCCATTTGGTTTACAAATCATGACCAATCATTTTGATGAAGCAACACTTATTCAACTATCAAATCAATTGATCAACCTTAAATAATATCTATGTATGGGTTGTACAATTTTAAAAAAATACTATGCTCGCTATTTTTATTAATAGCTAGTTACTCATCATTTGCAACTATCTATCAAGATAGTACCATCGACAGATATGGCTTTAAATCATTATTTAAAAACAAATTCGATGCAAGTAAACCTTATGAAACTCAACTGAATCCTCGAGCTGTTTCATTTGTGCAAGAGTATATCCGCAAACAAGGAAAAGAATTGCAAAAAATGAAAAGTTGGGGTAAACCTTATTTCGATTTATATGATCAAGTGCTTATGCAGTATGGCATTCCAAAAGAAATGAAATATTTAAGTGTAATTGAAAGTCACTTAAGTTCTGGTTTAATTTCATGGGCTGGAGCAGTTGGCCCATGGCAAATAATGCCCTATGAAGCTACTCGATTTGGATTGAGCTTGCAACCTAAAGACGAAAGAATGGATTACTATAAAAGCACAGTGGTTGCAGCAAAATTAATGAAAGAACTATTTACAGAATTCAATGATTGGTTATTAGTAGTTGCAGCATACAATGGTGGTGCTGGAAGGGTTAGACAATGTATTAAAAAAGCAAATAGTCGCAATTTTTGGGACTTACAATATTTTTTACCAGAAGAAACACGCAATCATGTAAAAAAATTTATTGGCACCCATTATGTTATGGAAGGTGGGGGTGGATTTACTACCATGACAGCAGATGAAGTGAAAACGCAAAAAGCAAATACCCCTGTAACATCAAATAATTTATCGGATGAAGATGCTGCAAATACTATTACTACCGAAATAAGTGGTAGGTTCAACTCAATGATCGTTGCCAATAAACTACTCATCAACATTATTCAATTTAATAAATGGAATCCTGGATTTGATAGAATATTGGCGGAAGGAAAAAAATACAATATGCGATTGTCCAAAGACAAATTAGCAATCTTTGAGGCGGCAAAGAACCAACTACTCGCAGCATCATTACGAGCATTATTAGAAGGAGACAATACACTTAAATAAAAACTAGTTTACAGCCTTATCTGCACAACAGCTACTAGCAAAGGCTTCTGGCTTAGCTTTAAATGCAAAGCCCATTCCTAAAATATAGCCCATTGCCTCGCGCAATGCATCATTGCTTTTAAATTGTGGATTGGTATTAATGTCGGCATGTACTTCCATCTCCACTTTATAATCGATAAATAAATTGCATAGTTCGTAAGCAATTTCAATGCTTTTAGCAACTTCTACCAACATCCTTTCTTTAATATGGTATTTGGTTTTTGTTTTTTCATTGTGGATATACATAAATCCACCATTGTGTTCTCGCAAGAAAACGATAACGGTTGCAAACTCAGTATCGGCACCCTTAACCTGACTGTCGGTACCAATACAAACTTTTAATTTTGTTCCGGCTGCTGTTTCTTTTTTGATGGCTTCTTCTACTGCATCTTTAATGGGTAAGATGATGTTTTCGCCATTGAATTTTCTCCAACGCATATAAATAAGGTTTTTGAAAGTTACTAAGTAATTATGCCTCATTCATCAAACCCGTATAATCATATTATTAACAGCCGTGGATAAGCACAGAAAGGAGCAACTATGTCAGTAAATAAAAAATAGCATGGAAATTGACTTTAATTAGATTTGCTAAACTAAGTAACTGAATGAAACTACTACTACAATACCTCAAACCTTATAAATGGCTAATTGGATTGGCACTTTTGCTTGCCGCTATTAACCAATCATTTTCTATGTTGGACCCCTTTTTTTTCGGCAAACTACTCGATAAATACGGCATGCACCCTTTAAATACTGGCTATTTTAATGATAAGAAACAATTCATTATTAC
>JAYVRC010000084.1:0-2838 GCA_043776615.1 Sphingobacteriia bacterium | reverse complement strand
ATATCGTTTTCATGTTATCAATTTATTAAGTGTATATACATCTATTTGATTAAAAAAATAGTTATTCTTCTGTACTTCGTAATTTCTCAAGTAATCTATTTATTTCTTTGGCATCTTTTTCTCCCAACACAACAATTTCATCCATCACCATACTTACCTTATTGGTTGTACTATTTAAAATAGCAATGCCACTTAAGGTAAGAGAAATCACTGTCTCTCTTTTATCAAAGGAAGAATTGGCTCTTTTCACTAACTTTTTTATTTCCAATCTATCAATTATTCTGGGCACATTAGAGCTTTTTTCAATCATTCTGCATCCAATATCTTTTACACACATTTGTTCTGGATGTTTGCCTTTTAAAATTCTCAACACATTGTATTGCTCATGTGTTAAACCAAATTCCTTCAGTTCTTTACTCATCTTAGTCTTTAACCACCAAGCAGTGTATAAAATATTAAGTGTAGCCTTATGTGCTTCATTTTTAAATTTATTGCTTTTTATAGCCTGCTCCAATTTCACTTTACAAATATACATGTATATACATGTAATTACCAAAAAAAATTCCCCAAACTCATAACTCTTATCTCTTAATTCTTAATTAACCCTCGCTTTTGCGGCCCTATCGGCTGCTTTACGCCAATCTTCCAATCCTGAGCAATTGGCAAAGTCTTTGTCGATTAACACGTAATAATTCGGGATATGGTCTTTAAACCACTTTTCTAAAGTAGCGGATTTTTTCTCTTCTAATGCTCGTTGTGAAACCCTGTTATAATCTTCTTTTAAATTTTCGCGATGTGGTTCTTTCTTGGTTTTAAAATAGATCAACCGAACTACTTTTCTATTCCTTTCGTCAACATATACTTGTGGTTTTGAAATATCACCCGGCTTCATTTCACTAATCGGCTTGATCATGTCTTTATCCAGCATATCCAATGAAATAAAAGTAGATCCATCTCTTCCAGAAAATGCACCAGCATTAAATTTACTTCCTTCATCGTCACTGAATTTACTTACCGCTTCTGCAAAACTTATTTTACCATTTTTGATAGCATTACGAACAGAATCAAGTTTTTGGTTGGTTTCTTTTATTTCATCTTCAGTTATTGGCGGAATACGCAATATATGGCGAACAACAGCTTCATCGCCTGATCGAGTAATCATCATAATAATGTGTAAACCAAATTTCGACTTTATTACTGGAGATATTTGCCCTTCTTTTAATCGAAACGCACCAGCTAAAAAAGCTGGATCCCAAAATTTATCATTTCTGTTTAGCGTATACTGACCAGCATTTTCTTTAACTGCAGGATCTTCGGAATAATTTTTTGCTAATTGTTCAAACTTCTTCGCACCAAGTGTTTCAGCTTGTTTTTTGTAATCATACAATTGCTTAGCAATATACTCTTCAACATCTTTATTTGCTTTAGGATGTACCACAATCTGACTCACTTCAACTTCACTCTCATAAAAAGGTAAGCTATCCTTTGGTACTTTACTATAATATGCTTTTACTTCTGTTGGCGTTATTTTAATGCCATCAACTATTTTACGCTGCATTTGATCGGCCAGCTTTTGTTCTTTAAATGGTTCACGAAAATCATCTTTTAACTGATACACTGTTTTTCCTGCAATTTCTTCTAAAATATCTTTTGATCCATATTGCTGTATGGTTTGTCTTATACGATTATCCAACTCTCCTTCAATTTCCTCTTCGCTTACGTTTAACGAATCTTTCTGTGCTTGTAATAATAATGCTTTGCGAACTAATTGACTTTCTAACACTTGGCACTCGGTAGGGATATTTGGATTATCCTGACCCTGCGATTGTCTCTTCACATCATTAATTGTATTAATTATATCTGATCGTAGAATAATTTTATCGCCAACCTGCCCAACTATTTTATCGGCCAATACTTTTTTGGATTGCGCGCTTATCTGAGTAAAAAATCCTGTAGTAAACAGAATACTTACAATAACCAGTTGCTTCATGAACTATAAATTTTAATCGTATAAAAGTAGTCAAACAATGACTGTTTTACTACTCCGTCAAAGGTTTTAACAAAATATAAAAGCCTCAAACCACTCCCCTTTAAAGTTAAATTGGCGAAGGCTTGAGGCTTTGGATGAATTAATTTTTACAAAGTTCGTTTTACTTCCTCTTCTTCAAATGCTTCAACTATATCGCCCACTTTAATGTCGTTGTAGTTTTTAATAGTTAAACCACACTCCATATTTGAAGCAACTTCTTTTGCATCGTCTTTAAAACGCTTCAAGCTTCCTAGCTCAGCAGCTTGACCTTCTCCTTTTGGATATTCCACAATACCATCTCTAATGATACGTATTTTACTATTTCTAGCAATCTTACCATCCAGAACAAAACATCCTGCCACTGTAGCTTTATCGAATTTGTATACTTCCCTAATTTCAACGTTGGCAGTAATTTTCTCTTGATATTTTGGTTCCAACATCCCTTCCATTGCACTCTTGATTTCATCAATTGCCTGATAGATAATAGAGTATAATTTAATTTCAACCCCTTCTGTATCCGCTAGCTTGTTGGCTTGCATAGAAGGACGAACATTAAATCCAATAATAATTGCATCAGATGCTGTTGCTAACAACACATCACTTTCAGAAATTTGTCCAACTCCTTTTAATACAACCCTGACCGCTATTTCTTCTGTAGATAATTTTTGCAATGAATCACTTAATGCTTCTACTGAACCGTCCACATCACCTTTGATAATAATATTTAATTCTTTAAAGTTACCTAGCGCTAATCTGCGACCAATTTCATCCAATGTAATATGTTTTCTAGCTCTCAACCCTTGCTCACG
>JAYVRC010000083.1:0-2840 GCA_043776615.1 Sphingobacteriia bacterium | reverse complement strand
TGGCTTTCATATTGCATATTTAATCCATCCAATTTGCCAGCAATTTCTACATAGCGATTAATTACTGAAGGAATAAATTGAGCAAGAAATTTTTTCCTTGTTAAATAAATTATTTCTCCTGTTTTTATAAGTTGCTCATTCAAAATTTGAAGTAATGTTTGGTCAATTGTGTTTCCTTCTGCTTGCTTTAAAAAACTATTTCTCTGTTGTAAAACCCTAGTATAGGCAATTAATTGGTTTAAATAATTTCTATCTGTTTGTGATAAAATATTATCAATCATTTTTCTTCTGGCTTCACCGCTTCCAGAAATTAATTCAACATCATCTGGTGCAATCATTACACAAGGGTATTTACCAATATGCTCCGACATTTTTTTATACATCTCTTCATTAACCAATAATTCTTTTCGATTATTTTCTCTGATTATACAAGTAATATTGGTTGGTTCTTTGTTTAAAATATAATTCCCCGATAATCGCATGCCAATAGCGCCATGTTGTATATTTTGCGCATCTGTTCTGGGAAAATAGCTTCTAGAGAAGCCGAGGTAATAAATGGCATCAAGTAAATTGGTTTTCCCCGCTCCATTCATGCCACAAATACCGATAATTCGTTCATTAAATACCCATTTTTGTTGTTGGTAATTCCTAAATTGTACGAGTTCTAGTTCTTGTAAACGCAGCATGATGCGCAAAGTAATAAAGAACCAGTTGAATAAAACTGCTTTGGTTTGAAAGAAAGCCATTATTTTTAATAAAATTTATCAATTGAAGACTATTTTATCTGAACAGCAAATTGCGCTTACTGTAAAGCGGCTTGCTCACCAGATCTTGGAAAACAATAAAGCACTTGCTAATGCAGTGATTATTGGGCTTCAACCAAGGGGAATTTTTTTGAGCGATAGGATAGTAATAGAGCTCAAAAATTTGCTTCCTGCAGAAAAAATTCAATATGGTAAACTCGACATCACTTTTTATAGAGATGACGTTCGAAAAACATTGCATATTGCCAATGCAACAGATATTCCTTTTAGTATTGAAGGAAAAACAGTTGTTTTGATAGATGATGTATTGTATACTGGTAGAACAATTAGAGCGGCACTTGATGCATTGCTCGATTTTGGCAGACCTTCAAAGGTTTCATTGTGTGTGTTAATAGATCGAAGGTTTAGCCGTGAACTTCCCATTCAACCCGATTATGCTGGTAAAGCAATTGATACAATTGTGTCTGACAGGGTAAAAGTTAACTGGAGTGAAACAGCTGAAAAAGATGAAGTGGTACTTGTTTAATAAATATTAATTAGCTTTGATTTTTAATGAAACTATCTACCAAACACTTACTTGGTATTAAAGACCTCACAAAGGAGGATATTCAACTTATTTTATCTACTGCACAACAGTTTAAAGAAGTTTTACAAAGGCCGGTTAAAAAAGTACCATCTCTTAGAGATATTACAATCGTTAATTTGTTTTATGAAAATTCTACAAGAACCAGAATGTCTTTTGAGTTAGCCGAAAAGCGGCTTTCTGCCGATGTACTCAACTTTGCTGCAAGTAGTTCTTCGGCAGCAAAAGGAGAAACCCTATTGGATACTGTAAATAATATCTTGAGCATGAAGGTAGATATGGTGGTAATGCGCCATAGTGCTTCAGGGGCTCCACATTTTTTGGCTAAACATATTCCAGCTGCAATAGTCAATGCGGGTGATGGTATTAATGAACATCCTACTCAGGCATTGTTAGATGCATTTTCGATGAAAGAAAAATTGGGCAGATTAGAAGGGTTAAAAGTTGCTATTATTGGCGACATAATGCATAGTAGAGTTGCGCTGAGTAATATGTATTTGCTTAAAAAAATGGGTGCCGAAATAATGGTGGTTGGTCCTCCAACACTTATCCCAACTTATATTGGTGAAGCCTTAGGTGTTAGAGTAACTTATAATTTACAAGAAGCTTTAAAATGGTGTGATGTGGCCAATGTTTTACGCATTCAATTAGAAAGACAAAATCAACCTTTATTTTCCTCGTTAAGAGAATATAATTTAGCATACGGTATTAAGCAAAAAAATTTAGATAGTTTAGGAAAAGAAATTGTTATTATGCATCCTGGACCAATTAATAGAGGTGTAGAGTTGGATAGTGATGTGGCCGATGGTAAGTACTCAATTATACTTAATCAAGTTGAAAACGGAGTTGCTGTAAGAATGGCTGTGCTTTATTTATTAGCTGGAAGAGAAAGTGATTAAAAATAAAAAATATGCAAAGAATCTGTTTATTTCCAGGAACATTCGATCCGGTTACACTGGGGCATACTGATATCATTAATAGAGCTTTGCCGTTGTTTGATAAAGTGGTTATTGGGATTGGAATCAATTCCTCCAAAAACCCCATGTTTAGTGCAGATCAAAGAATGGAGTGGTTCAATGAAATATATAAAAATGAACCTCGCGTTGAAAGCGTTGTATATGATGGATTAACTGTTAATTACTGCAAAATGATAGGTGCTCGATTTATTTTAAGAGGCATACGTTACGTTAGTGATTTTGAATATGAAAAAACCATTGCAGATGCTAATAGAACAATGGATAGTAATATAGAAACAATTTTTTTAACAGGTGAGCCCAAGTACACATCTGTTGCATCCACTATTGTAAGAGATATTATACGTAATGGAGGAAATGCTTCTCCATTTTTACCCCAAGCAGTAATTAATACTTTGAATAAATAAATAGTTATACAGTGAGTATTTGGTTTAAAAAAGGTTTAAGCTTAATTGATTTTGAGGGTTTTGGAAAAAATACAATGGGCGAACATATTGGTATTCAATTTTCTGAAGTGGG
>JAYVRC010000082.1:0-2847 GCA_043776615.1 Sphingobacteriia bacterium | reverse complement strand
AAAATAAACACCCGGGCTTAATAAACACTGTTCAAATGCTATATGATTCTCGTGGCTAATTAATTGAACGATCACTTTACCAGCGATATCCTTTATTTTGATAGATGTTTCAAAATCCATATCTGAATTAATTAATTTACAACTGAAGAGTCCACTTGTTGGGTTAGGATAAGCTTGTATGCTGAAATTTTTCTTTTCAGATAAAAAAGTTAGAGATATTTCTTTCTGATTAATTATATCATTTTCTACAGAAGTAATTTGACTCTTTGATTGACGAAAACCAATGTATTGTGGGCAATCTGCAAAAGTTTCTTCAGTAAAAATATGTGTTTCACCTACCTTTGCATTAAAACCATTAACTAAATTTATTTCATTTCGAGCAGATATGTTGCAATTCCCCGTTACTATTGAAGATGTCGTTAATGAATTCCACCCTTTATAATTTTGAGTAGAGCCAAGAGGAACAGGCTGACTTTCAAATTCATCATAATTCATACTAATCCTTTGAAGTGTAAAGTCAATTGTACTTGGAGTTAATTGTGTATTACCAAAAGCTCCATTCTCTTTTATTTTTGTTCCTGAAGCAACAACCCTAATCATTGTTAGCCTGTTATCATTTAAGTTAGATATTTCATAATTAAATGGAATTAATTTGAAATAGCCATTTTCTCCTGTATATGTATAGGTCCAATAATTTTTAATTGTAATAATACCAGTAGACTGATCCGTCACTGTTTTCAGCCAGTTCAATCCCATCACTAGCGCTCCTTTAACAATTTTTCCGCCGTCATCTATAATATGGCCTTCCACTGAATTAGTCTCGGTTGGATTATTAACTTTATTTAAATATGGATCGTAATAGTGTTGCGAAACATCAAATGAAGGTGACGGTGTATAACTACAAAGTGTTGGTAGTACATTCCAATCAAAAGAATTGAAAGGTGTAGGTCTAGGTAATTTTTCTAAATTGGCGTTTAAATAATCACCTCCCACAGGATAACCTTCTCTCAATAGTCCCCAACATTTTTCACGGTAATTAAGGGCTGCATAATCCGTCGGCTCACACTGAGAAGGGGAATTAATGGATTCATAATCATCTTGGAAATTCCACCACGAGATGCCTGAAACTCCACAATTTTTAACTACCGGTAACAACGCATTTATAAAGTTTGCCGCATCAACAAATGTTCCATTTATGCCATACCAATTCCAGTCGTTGTTAGGAAAAGAACTTTGAGAAGTAGAGTTGAAACCAATCTCTTCTATTACCCATGGTCGTTGAATATAATTACTTGCCCAATTAATTACATCAAATAATCGATTGGTTGCATGCTCCATCACGGCAGTATAATTGTTTGTATGAAAATCATGGTGCCACTCAGGTTGTGGATATAAATGCAAACAAACAAAATCAACTTTCAGTATTTCCGGGTCCCAATTCATTAGTGTTCCTTGATCACCTAGACCAATAGTTATTAAATGATTTGTATCATGGCCAATTGTTTTTATTGCATTGTAAAGTTGTGTTGTAGCATTACAAATTTCTTGTTTAGAACGAAAATAAATATTAGCATTTCCATCTTTATAGTGTGGCTCGTTATCTAGATCATAAGCCATAATTGTAGTGTTGTTTGCAAAATAAGTAGTCAAGACTTTTAAAAACTCCATATAATCATCAACAGCAGCCTGATTAGTTATTGCTCCTCCACTTAATACATTTCCATTAAAGAGATCAAAACCATCAGCAGTTAAAAGTATGACTTTCAAATGAGCTTGGCCTGCCAAAGAAATCACTTCTTCTAATTTCTGCAAATAAAGTTGCATGTTGGTATTCTGAGGAATTGAATATGGGGATTGAATAGCAAAACATCTATTGGGGCTACCTGCATTGATAGTTGGATCAGAATCATACGAATGTAAAAACCAATCAAAAGTAAATAATGAACCGGAAATAGTTCCACCACATGGTGAAGAATATTCTTGAGCTGTTGCTCCATGAATTGGCGTATTCGATCTCCTTAAATTCAATGTAATACGTACTGTATTAAATCCTAAGGCAAATATTTCTTGAAAATCAAAGAGGAGAGCTTGACTTCCATTTGCATTTTCATAAATATTAGAATTTCCATAATGTGGATGTGGGTTTACATCCAGATCCGTTAAAACAGTTGGAGGATAATTGTTGAAAGACAAGCTAGGACTATAATTCATTATAACGGGGTAAAATGGATTCCCTGCGCCATCATAAAATTGTTTCCCTTTCAAAGTAACAAATCCTTGAGAATATGTAAGACTATATGATAATATAATCAGAAAAAGAATTAAATAGTTTTTATTAGCCTTCATTTAATGTATCTAATTTTTATTTCACTTCTTTTCAGTGACTATTAACTTCAAATCATCAATCTGTTTTTGTAAATTAATAATATACAAAGTTTGCTCTTCTATCTTCTGAACGAGTTTTGTCTGCAAGCCTCCTATTTCAAATCCTTTGTTCTCTTCGATTTCACTTGCTGAAGGAAGCTCAGGTAAATGATTGTTCACTTCAATGTATTTTTCTAATTGTGTTAAAGAAAGTAACTCGTAGTCCTTCTTGAAAACAAAATCTGGCCAAGGATTGCTAGAGGTTACCCGTACATCTCTCGTTGCAATCCCTCCTTCTACAAATAAATTATAAATAGAATTATCACCAGTAGGTGGTCTTGTCATAATCCCAATTTTTCCCCATTGACTTACAAAGAATGGACAACGCTGAATAGAATTAAAATTATCATAAATAAAAAAATTAGAACTGCCATCATTATCTAAATCAGTTCCCAGAGAAAAGATAGGAATATTATTAGTGCC
>JAYVRC010000081.1:0-2852 GCA_043776615.1 Sphingobacteriia bacterium | reverse complement strand
AACCACCAGTTTGCAGGAAGAGGAGAATTTGCTTTAATTTTTGGTAATTACAATGTTCAAATAACATTACCAGCAGATCATGTTGTTTTAGGAACTGGTGTTTGTCAGAACTACGCGCAAGTATTATCTCCTGCTCAAATGGCTCGTTGGAACCAAGCTCAAAATGCAAAAGAGCCAGTTGAAATTGCTACTTTAGAGGAAGCTTTAAAAGCGGAGAAAACTAGAAGTACTCAAAAGAAAACATGGATTTTTAAAGCTGATAATGTGAGAGATTTCGCTTGGACTTCTAGCAGAAGATATATTTGGGATGCCATGCCTATTAATGTAGATGGTAAGAAAGTAATGTGTATGAGTGGCTATCCTAAAGAAGCCTATGGTTTATACCGTAAGTATTCAACCAAAGTAGTTGCACATACTATTAAAAGTTATTCTAAGTTTTCTATCCCTTATCCATATCCAGTTGCTCAAAGTATAGAAGCTTCTAATGGAATGGAATATCCTATGATTTGTTTCAATAATGGAAGAACTGATAAAGATGGTTCATATAGTGAAGCTACAAAAGTTGGCATGATAGGAGTAATTATTCACGAAGTGGGTCATAACTTTTTTCCAATGATTGTAAATAGTGATGAACGTCAATGGAGTTGGATGGATGAAGGGTTAAATACCTTTGTACAATACTTAACAGAAGAGTTATGGGATAACAAATATCCTTCTCGTCGTGGGCCATCTTGGGCTATTACCAATTATATGAAATTACCAAAAGACCAGCTCGAGCCTATAATGACGAATAGTGAAAATATAATTGAATTCGGAAACAATGCCTATGCTAAGCCTGCAACAGGATTAAATATTTTGCGTGAAACCATCATGGGTAGAGACTTATTTGATTATTCTTTTAGAGAATATGCTAGGAGATGGGCTTTTAAACATCCTACTCCTGCTGATTTGTTCCGTACTATGGAAGATGCAAGTGCCGAAGATTTAGATTGGTTTTGGAGAGGTTGGTTTTATGGAATTGAACCATGCGATATTGCTATTGATTCTGTAAAATATGTTGTTGTAAATCAAGGATCATCATCAACTACTCAAGCTGCCTCTACTGAACAAGGTATTGTGCCTCAAATGAAAGGGTTGGATAAGCCTCAATTTAGCGGTGCTAATGCATTTGATGATATTGCAAAAATTAGGAATAGAAACGATAAAAATATTTTATTTCAAACCGATGTAGATACATCACTTCGCGATTTTTACTGGAGATATACAAGGGGATTAGAGCCTTACGATTCAACGGTTAAATTTGAAGATATACCACTAGCAAAATATGGTGCAACTGCTACAAATTCAGAAAAATTAAAATACACTAATTCGAATTTATATGAAATAACTTTCTCAAATAGAGGTGGTTTAGTAATGCCAATTATTGTTGAATTTAGTTTTGCCGACGGAACAAAACAACTAGAACGCATCCCTGCTCAAATATGGCGACTCAATGAAAACAAGGTTACCAAAGTTTTCATGACTAATAAAAAGGCAGTTAGTATTAAGCTAGATCCTTTAAGAGAAACTGCTGATATTGACGAAGCTAATAATGTTTGGCCTTCTGGTTCAGCTGAGCCTAGTAAGTTTAGCCTATTTAAAGCTGGAGCAAAAAGTGGAAGAGGGCAAAGTGGAGGCCTTAATCCGATGCAAAACTCAATGCAAAAAAATAAATAAACAATTTGAATAACTTTCGCAAATGCCATTCATTAATAGTGAGTGGCATTTTGTATTTTAGAGTAAATCTTTAGGTTCATGAAATATTTGTTAATGATTTTGATTGTTCTTCTTGCAATTACAGTGCATGCATCTGTAGATACAATCTCGGTATTTAGTAAGTCAATGAATAAAAGCATAAAAGTAGTAATTGTAAAACCTAATGAACTTGCAGAAAACGAAAAAATACCAACTGTATATTTGTTACATGGGCATGGTGCAAATTATCGTCAATGGATTGCAGAAGCTCCACAGATTGAAAAAACATCAAATAGCATGAAAGCTATGTTGGTTCTTCCTGATGGCGGATATAGTAGTTGGTATTTGGATAGTGAAATTGATACTAGCTTTAAATATGAAACCTTTATCATCAATGAATTAATACCGTTTATAGATGCAAATTATCCTACTATCAATAATAGAAATGCACGCGCTATTACTGGCTTAAGCATGGGAGGCCATGGAGCTTTATATCTTTCCATTCGGCATAAAAATTTATTTGGAGCAGCGGGTAGTGTATGTGGTGGTGTTGATATTCGCCCTTTCCCCAAAAATTGGGATATTACCAAGATATTAGGAACTATCGAATCTAATCCATCAAATTGGGAAAAAAATTCGGTAATTAATGTTTCAGATTCTTTGGAAAATGGCGACTTGCAATTAATTATTGATTGTGGATTAGATGACTTTTTTTTAAACGTTAATAGGGCATTGCATAAAAAATTATTAGATAAAAAAATAGCACATACCTATACTGAAAGACCTGGTATGCATAATAAAGCTTATTGGAGAAACAGTATTGATTATCAATTACTATTTTTTAAAAACTATTTTGAAGAGAATAAATAAATATCCTACTATGAAAAAAATATTTTTTGGATTAAGTCTACTAATACTTAGTTGTTCACTATCAGCTTCAACTGTAGATACAATTTCTATTTCAAGTGCTGCTATGCATAAATCCATTAAAGCTGTTATCATTAAACCCGATTCTTACACTCAAAATGGCAAACGGTTTCCGGTAGTTTATCTTTTACATGGGTTTGGAGGTATATTTAGTTACTGGGTTGCTAAAGCTCCTCATATTAAACAACTAG
>JAYVRC010000080.1:0-2856 GCA_043776615.1 Sphingobacteriia bacterium | reverse complement strand
TAAAACCAATTATAAATGTAACACCGAACGGAATAGTTTGTAAAGGAGATTCAGCACTTTTAACTTTAACCAATCCGTTTAATAGCATTTTATGGAATACAAATGCAACATCAACATATATTTCTTTCTTAGCAGACTCCATTTCGAGTTTCTTTGTAATTAATGATGCAGGTGGGTATTGTCCTGACACTACAACTATTTTTCTACAAATAAAATCAAAAAATTATACTCTAATTGATATTCATGGAGGAAGTTGCCCCGGATCAGAAGTTAATGTCAATGTCATCAATCCAAGAGGAACAATTATTTGGAGTACTGGAAGTAATTCTCCTTATTTAAACATCAATCCTGACAGCACTACCACATATACTTTAATAAATAATGCTTTTACAAAATGTGCTGATACGTTGGCTGTTCAAATATTTGTATGGCCAAAAGTAAAACCTAAAATAACAATCTTTCCTAAGGATTCTATTTGTGGAGGTGACAATTTGCAAATACGAATATTAAACCCCTTTAAATCGGTTTATTGGTCTAACGGCTCTTCCGATTCTGTTCAATATGTTCAAGCCGCTTTTAATACTCCTTTTTGGGTTGTAAATGATTATAATGGTGTTTGCCCTGATACAACCTTGGTTAATGTTAAAGTTATAAGTATAGATTCAGATGTAAATATTCCAAATTGTTTTACGCCAAATGGTGATGGGGTAAATGATATTTTCCAAATAAGTGAAAAAATAAAATCTGATTATAAAATTACAATTTATAACCGCTGGGGTTTGCAGGTATTTGAATCAAATAGTACAATTAGAGATTGGAATGGAAATTTTAATGGCTCGCCCGTAATGGATGGCGTTTACTTTTGGATTCTGGATTTTCAAAATTATTGCGACAGTAAGCAAAAAACAAAAAAAGGTTCTGTTTCATTATTCCATTAAGTGTTTTCTAGATACCTAAGGCTGAAAATTAATAAGTTAAAAACACAGAACGATTGTCCGTTTTATTGATATACTAATGTGAATCATGCAATAGTTTTTTTAGTTTTAACACAAATAGGCTTTTATTTAATTAAAAAACGACTATATTTGATTTACATTATACAATGAAAAAATCACTGATAATAGTTATAGGCCTGTGCTACTTTTTTGTTGCATGTGGTTTTACTATTAATCAACATTACTGCGGCGGAATTCTTAAGAGCGTTTCATTCCTGAAAATTACTGAAGAAGGTTGTTGTGGTGAAATGGAAAAAAGCGACGGATGTTGTAAAACTAAGTCAACTTTTTTTAAGATACATGACAACCACAAATTAAATGTTACCCGTTTAGTCGCGTGTAAATATGTATTTATAAGTAGTATTGTAAATGAAGTATCATTTTGTTTGTTTACTAATAAAAATTATTCTTTTAATTCAATTTATCGCCCGCCACCCGTCCTATACAACAATCCTATATACCTGAGGTATCAGGTACTTCTTATTTGATTTATTCGTTTGTCCGCTCCCCTGCTATATTAAAATAGCGGGCATTTGTGTCTGTGCTAATTTTTTTAGTAAATCCAGATACACTTATTGTAAATAACTTTAAGAGAGTGATGAGAACTTTCAATTGTGAAAATTTATTGGAATAGTATAAAATAAATTAGTAAAAAAATAAAATATGAAATCAAAAGTAAAAATATTTTCAGGACTTATATCGGTATTATTTTTTAACTGCAGTTCAGCGCAAATTAAAAATGAAAAAATAGAAATCGTTAAAATTTATGGAAACTGCGGCATGTGTGAAACCACAATTGAAGATGCAGGAAATAAGAAAAAAATAGCAAGGGTAGATTGGAATAAAGATACCAAAGTGGCAACACTAACTTATGATTCGAAAAAAACGAATCAAGATGAAATACTAAAGCGGATTGCACTCGCGGGCTACGACAACGATAAATTTTTGGCGCCTGATGATGCCTATGCTAAACTGCCTGAATGCTGCAAGTATAAAAGAAATAAAAAATCAATTGCAAAAAAGGATACAGCAAAAACAGACGAACAGCATCAAGCTATTATTACTGAAACAATTTCTGCAAACCCTTTAAAAAATGTTTTTGATAATTATTTTTTACTAAAAGATGCTTTAGTAAAAACGGATGCCACTGCCGCTTCCTCAAAAGCAAAAGAGTTAGTAATCTCAATTAGCTCAGTAAAAATGGAAGCTTTAAAAATGGAAGAACACATGGCTTAGATGAAAGTAATGAAAGATTTAACTACTGAATCAGAAAAAATTTCATCAACAAAAGATATAGAAAAACAGAGAACTACTTTCGTTTTATTATCAGCTAATTTTTACGAATTAATAAAGGCCACAAAACAACCTGAAACAATTTATTTTCAGCATTGTCCAATGTATAATGATGGAAAAGGTGCTGACTGGTTGAGTAAAGAAAGTACAATTAAAAATCCATATTATGGTAGTCAGATGATGAGTTGTGGTAAAACTATTGAAACAATAAAATAACTTTCTTAAATATGTTTCAAAAATATTCTTCAAATAAGACATTATTTTTCAAAAAAGTAATGCCTGCGATTGGCCTTTTGTTTTTTAGTATTCAAGTTGCGGTTGCTCAAAAAACAGTTCGTTACGATCTTTATGTTAGAGATACAATAGTAAATTTTACAGGAAAAGAAAAAAGAGCTATAGCTGTAAACGGACAAATACCAATGCCTACTCTCACATTTACTGAGGGAGATACCGCTGAAATATATGTGCATAATGAATTGAATGAAAAAACTTCCTTACACTGGCATGGATTATTTTTGCCAAACAAAGAAGACGGTGTGCCATACCTTACCCAAATGCCGATTATGCC
>JAYVRC010000079.1:0-2862 GCA_043776615.1 Sphingobacteriia bacterium | reverse complement strand
ATAGTGTATTTAAATAAACAAATGCACTATCAACATTACCTTTTTGTTTATACAATTCAGTTAATAAAGAAAGTGCCTCTAACTTCTCTCTTGGAATAGAAATATCTTTTGAAATATAGTAAGCTTCCTTTGCGTGAATAACAGCTGAATCAATTTCATTTATTTTTTTAAATACTCTTGCAAATCCAATTTCAATATCCATTTTATTTTTGTTGCCCTCTCCAACTGAAATATTAGAGTTTGCAAACGATTTTGCTTCTCTATAAAACTGTAAAGCCAAGTTAAACTGGTTTCTTTTTGCATACATATTTCCCATTAAGTAAAAGCTAAAATCTCTGAGTTTTCCTAACTTTGAAAAATATTGAAATGATTTTGTGATGTATAATTCAGCAGAATCTATTTGATTCATTTCATCAAAGGTTTCGCCCATGTGTTCGTAATAACCACCTAGAAATGCACTATCTGCTTTTGTGTTAGAAAGTAGACTAAAATACTTACGATTATATTTAATAGCAGATTCAAAATCTCTGATATGAAAACTAATTGAACCCAAATAAAAATATGCTCCTTTAAAATACCGTAAATTTTCTGAATGTGTTTCTGCTTCTTTTAAACATTCCAAAGCTAGTTTTAAAGCAATTGAATCTCTTCGTTGAATTGAGTAACAAAGAGCATCGATTAATTTCATCCTAAATAGGCCAAAATCAAAATTCTTTCCAAATGCTATTTTTTGAGCTACAGAACTATAATACAGCGCAGAATCTGGCTTCGAGAAAATATATCTACCAGCAATTGACATGTATAATTTAGCGGTGTTGGTATCTGGGTTTGCTTTGTTTTTAATAACGCTTTTAATGCTATCTATATACTTATAATTTTGTGCAAAAACACAAATAGACAGCGAACTCAAAATAATAATAATAAATAATTTTTTCATAATTATGCTTTAGACTGTTCCAACTCCTCAATTGTCTTCTTCGCCTGTGCCAAGCGGATGGCTTTATTTTTTTCTACCAATTTATTGGTTGCCCAATGTTCTAGCTTATGATGCAGCGGAATAATTAATGCGGCAATAGCTACCAAACCCAACAACATTAATACTGGTGAATGATGTGTTATTTTCTCTAAAAATGGATGAATGAGTAAGTTAATAAACTCAAATACTACCAATAATACCAATACACTTAAAAAGCCCACTACTTTATGACTAACGATAAAACTATTACTCAATAACAAGAAAATAATGATGATTGATAGAATGCCAGCAGCAATGAATGCCAATTGGATATTGTGGTTGCGTTCTTCTTTTTCATCCTGACGACTTTTTTCTACATCTAGCTGCCTAAGTTCATCTGCAAATTTAACTGCTTGTAGTTTTGCAACTTTTTCTAGGTTATTAATACTATCATTAGCGGTTATATAAAAATTTATGTATTTAAGTGCACTATCCCTCTGTCCTCTGGCTAAATAATATTGGTAAATTTTTCTAGAGGTTCCAAACGCTTCTTTATAAGCTTCTGAGGTTCCAAAATCAAAAGGTTTTTTCCAATAAATTAATGCTGAATCTAACTGATTTGTTTTCTCAAAATAATTAGCCATAGGAATATAAGCCCATTGTAAACTACGAACTCCTTTTGATTGTCCTGCCAAATCTATGCCTTTTCGAAAATATCCATAAGCAATTGTAGGTTGATTCATCTCTAAATAGACATTACCCATAGTTGAAGTCATATAACTTGAAACATTTTCTGTTATTCGAAGAGATATTTCATACATTTTTTGAGCATAAAAAAATGCAGAGTCTGTTTTATTGACTTTCAAAAAAGCTCTTGATAAATTGCCTAAAAGAACTACAGACTGCCCGTCGGGTTTGAGAAATACATTTTTATAGGCTATTGCTTTTCTTAAATGCTCTATGTTTTTATTTGGGTCATTTTCAATAAAAGTTTTAAAGTTTTCTATTCTTGCTAGTACTTCCTCGTCCTGAATTTTTTCAGCAATTATTGAAGCTTTACTTATTAGTTCCTGTATTTTTTCATCATTTCTCGTTCTAAAAAAAACAATGGATGAATAGAGTATTGCCAATGCATTGTACCTCGGAATATTTTGTTTATTACAAATTTGGAAAAGCCTTTTGGAAAAATTATAAGTTGAATCAGAATTGCTGCCACTATAAAGAAAATAAAGGTTTGTTAAAGCGATCAATTTAATACTGTCGTTTTGTGCATTTTCAAAAACCCGCCACAAACTATCGGTATTTGGAGTTTGAGAATTACTTGTATTTGTAACAAAAGCAAATAAAATAACAATACTTATTTTTTTCATACTCGTTTAATTATTTAACCACTGCATTCCAAGGCTTCACTTCAATGCCATTACTTCTCTTTTGATATTCTTTTCCACCATAAATTAATTCTTTTTTCACTTCTTTTTCACTTAAGGCAGCAAAATAGTCCAATCCCTTAAAAAAAGATTCAGATAAGGTTTCACCTGCTTTAAGTTCAATGGCTGTTAATTTACCAGCATCGTCCAATAAAATATCTATTTCATTGCCAGTTTTATCTCGCCAATAAAATAAATTATCTACTTTTCCTGTATTAAATTTTTGTTTTAATAAATCACTTATTATCATATTCTCAAATAAAAAACCCTTGGTTGCATGTGTTGTAATTTGTTTCATATCGGTTATACCTAGTAAAGCACAAGCAACTCCTGTATCATAAAAATATATTTTCGGCGATTTAATAATTCTTTTACTAAAATTTTGGTGATAGGGTTTAAGCAAATAAATGATGTAACTACTTTGCAGTATACTTAACCACGATGAAACTGTTTTTGCATCTAATCCACAATCATTTGCCA
>JAYVRC010000078.1:0-11223 GCA_043776615.1 Sphingobacteriia bacterium | reverse complement strand
GTATGGGGATGCAATAGTAAGTTTAGAGAAATCAGCAGTTATTAATCCTTCGGATTCTTCCTATTATTTTGCTTCGTTAGCTTGTTATATAATTAAAGATTATCCTAAGGCAATTTTGTTAAGTGCAAAAGCTCGAAACAAACGAACAACTCGTTCTGAAGTTTTTTATATTTGCGGAAGAGCCTATTATGATTCTGGAAAATTTTATGAGGCCATTAAAGAGTTTTCAAAAGCCAAAGAACTAGTTACTTTTAATGAGGATTTATTATTTTGGTCCGCATCTGCTTTTGAAGCTAACAAAAATTATTCAATGGCCTCAAATGATTATGATAAGCTAAATAGTTCTAAAAAGTATCAAGATACCGTAGCTTATAGATCTGCGGTTTGTTTAGTAAAATACAATAATGATCAGTTTTTCAAAAAAGCAATTCGTCTCTTAGAAAAATACATTTATCCAATTGATAGCACGATGGATTTAGCTAGCGCATATACATGGATGGCCTATACGTATTTGAAAATGGATTCTTTAGCTCAGGCAGATTTATCGATAGCTGAAGCTAAAAAATATAATGATAAAAATGTTATGCTTCAATTAGTTCAAGCATGTGCAAAAGTGAAGTCTAAAATGAATGACAATGCTTTTAGTTATTTAGAAAATGCATTGATCTCTAAATTATATTCAAAAGATGAAATTAATGATGAGAAAATGCTTAGTCCAATTAGTAAAACAGATAAATATAAAAGTTTAATGAAGAAATATTATCCATAAAATTAATTTTGCTTATTTTTAGTATGAATTTAATCAAATTTATGTTAGTGGAGATTTTTTCTAAAGTTGATTATAAGATTAATTATTGCAAATTAGATACACATTTATGAATTTTAGGCATTTAAGTTTTCTTTCAATTTGCATAATGCTTTTTTCAAATGTTCATGTTTATTCTCAATCTCGGATTTTTAAATGCAAGGTTGAGCAGTTTACAGATGAACATTCTTCATCAGATGTTTTTTTTAATACTTTAATTGATAGTGCTTGTGCTGAAATTAATAGGCAAAATTATAGCAATGCACTTGTAGTTCTTTCCTATGCCGTTCACTTAGATAGTTTAGATCATGTACCTCCAAATTCATATCCAAATGCTTTTATTATCATCCAACGGGAAAAGTTAAAGGAATATATTTTAA
Organism: Sphingobacteriia bacterium; assembly: GCA_043776615.1. GTDB lineage: Bacteria > Bacteroidota > Bacteroidia > Chitinophagales > Chitinophagaceae > Sediminibacterium. The sequence continues at coordinate 10,038 of JAYVRC010000078.1, read as the reverse complement.
GTCTTTCAAATAATGATTCTTTATTGAATTCACCAGCCGAATCCAAGGTAATCAAAAAGGATTCAACAAGTTTAATTCCGACTCAAAATTCAAAAATTGTTGCAAATGAAAAGGTAGTTAAAACTTCAAATTCAGTTAAAGTAAATTCAAAGGATAAAAGGAAGAAAGGGGAGTTAAAGGCATTAAATCAGATGGGAAGAGAGTTTAAGGAGGGTGAAATTAATTTTGTGGCTTCTTTTCGTTTGATTAGAGATTTTAATGAGGATTTAACCTTTAGACTTGCGAATTATTTGGAGTTTAAAAAGGATTACCAAATAGCTTCTATTTATTATGAAAAACTTGAAAAATCAAAGAGGTATGGTGATACCATTTTTTTGCGAGCAGCCGACTGTCTTAGTAGGTTAAATCAAACTGTTAATTTAACAAAAGCAATTCGATTTTTAGATTTTTATATATTGAGTAAGAATAAAAATGGCGATCTAGCTACTCCATATGCTTTAAAGGCCTATTGTTTTTTAAAATTGGATTCTCTTCCGCAAGCAAATTTAGCTATTTCGGAGGGCAAACGACTAAATGAAAATAATGCCAAATTGCAATTTGTTACAGCTTGTTTAAAGGTTAAGCAAAAATCAAATGATAAGGCTTTAGCATTTATTGAAAATGCAATGGCTTCTAAACAAATCGCTTTAGATGAATTTCTTAATGAAAAGTTGTTGTTTCCTTTACTTAAAACAGAGAAATTCAAGAAATTAGCCAAGAAATATTTTCATTAATTTGGTTTGATGTTTTAAAAAAAATTATATTTGCTAGTGCTTTGATAGGCATGTGTGATTTAAGGTTGAATATCTAATATTTAATAATATGAAAAATTGTTTTTACAAAAATGTGCAGTTTTGTTTTCTTAATTACTTTAAATTAATCAATATTAAATCCGGTTTCATAGCAATATTAATTGCATTGGTTCTAGGTAATATTGAGGTAAACGCCCAAGCCACAGCTCCAGCTGTACAGCCACTCCCTTATTCTCAAAATTTCTCTACTTTAGCAACAGGTTCTTCAACTTATCCAGTAGGTTGGCAGGGATATATAATAAGCTCAAACCCTGGAATTTCCTTCCCTATAAATGCTCCGATCAGTGATTCTTCATTAATTACAAATAGTAATGCCTCAAATTCAACAGGTGGCATTCATAATTACAATCAAAAAATTGGAATTTTAGATGATAATTCAACTGATCAATCACTTTGCTTAGGAATTAATACAACAGGCTCTTTTAATATCACAGTAAAATTTGATATTATGACAATTAGAAATCCGCATAATGGTACTACAAATACTAGAATTGTCCAAGTTGACTTACAATATCGAGCAAATAATATTACAAGTACATGGACTTCTGTTTCAGGATTTGCAACAGGAATTTATCAAAACAATACTACTAGTCAAATTAATGGAACTTCACCTCAAAATATTTTAAATTTTTCAAAAGTATTGCCAGCTGCTTGCGATAATCAAGCGAAGGTGTATTTACGATGGGTAGTCAGAGATTTTACTGGGATTGGGGCGTATCCAAGTTTTGCGATTGACAATATTGACGTCCCATCATGTACTCCTGTTACTCCTTCGGTCACTATTGCCTCAAGTTCAAATCCAGCTTGTGATAGCTCATCTGTGACATTTACTCCAACTCCAACAAATGGCGGAAACACGCCAACTTATAAATGGTTTATTAATGGAATTACACAAGGATCGAGTTCGACTTTTACTTCTTCATCTTTAGTAAATGGAGATACTATTACATGTATAATGACTTCTAGTGCTAGTTGTGCAACATCTTCAACTGTTAATAGTAATGCTATTATTCAAGGAATTAATCCCTTACCAACTGCGAGTATTTCAACGCCAATAACACCAATTTGCTCTGGAAGTGATGCAATTTTCAATCTTACTGGGAATATAAATTCTACAATTATTTATACACTTAATGGAGTTGTGCAACCATCAATTTTTACTAATTCATTAGGAACTGCCACAGTCACAATACCTAGTGTTTCAACTACTCAAACTCTAAACTTAGTATCAATTAAAAATAGTTGTTTAAAAAGCTTTTCATCACCATTGCCAACTGCATCAATTACAATCCTTCCCTTACCAACTGCAAATGCTGGTTCTGACACTACAGTATGTGGTTCGGCTAATTTTCAAATTGGTAGCGCAGTAATTGCTGGAAATACTTCTTTATGGTCTCCATCTTCGAATTTAGATGATCCTAATTTAGATAGACCTCTTTTTACTTTTGTAAATTCAAATTCAATCCCAATTACAAAAACCTATACATTAACAATAACAAATAGTACTACCACATGTAAAAATACTGATCAAATTACTATCACAATAAATCCTATTCCAACTATCAATGCCATCTCTGATACAACAATTTGTGCTGGAACAAGTTTTAGTAAGACTCTTACTGGAAATTTAGGCACTGCAGCATCCTATCATTGGAGTAATTCAAATACTACAGTAGGTCTTGGTGCCTTTGGTACTGATTCAATTGGGTTCATAGCTACCAATAATACGTTGTCACCAATTACATCATCAATTAAAGACACCGCTATTTTTACCAATAATGTTACTTGTAAAGGTGGAGTAGGGGCTTTTAATATTACTGTAAATCCAATTCCTGCTTTTTTAAATTCATTACCAACTCCAATTTGTAGTGGTGTTCCAATTAATTTCAATATTTCATCTTCTATTACGGGTAGTAATGTAACATACAGTTGGACTACACCAACAAGTATTCCTAACATATCTGGTAATAATTCTCAAAATCCAAAGGCCGATTCTATATTTAACGATATTTTAATTAATTCAACGAATAATTTACCTTTTAATGTGCCTTATACCTTTAGCTTAACCTTTACAAATAATGGAGTATCTTGTACTAATTCCCAAAATGATTCTATAAAAGTAAATCCATTAGCGCCACCACCAATAATTATGAGTACAACAGCGCTTGATAGTTTAGCACCTACTACCTTATGTAATGGTTCTGAAAATGTAAGTTTTAATATTTTAAATGCTAACCCATTGTTTTCCTATTCTTGGTCTGCAACTCCAAGTCAAGTTTTAATAAAAGATATCACTGCTCAAAATACTGTAGTTTCGTTTTATGATGGCCATTACACTTCTGCAAGTGTAATGGCCTTCGCATATAATACTCTTGCACTAGGAGGTTGCAAAAGTATTGCTAGTTCAAATAATAGTATCCAAATTTCCTTTCTTGATACAACAACATTTAAAGAGGCAAATATTATCTTACAACAGCCAGGAAATTTACTTGTTTATTTGGATAATACTGTGAATGGATTTCAGTGGGGATATGATTCCATTAGTAATAAATTCCCTGTTCTTTTAACTGGACAAATTTATCAAGCTTTAATTCCGCCCGGTGGTTTAGATACAACAAAGTTTTGGTATTGGGTTATCGTATTTAAAAATGGTTGCTCTACTAAAGTTTACTTCAATGGAGATTATAAGCAAAAAAGATTTGGCGATAATGTTTCGATATCAAAGGATGTTATTTCTTCAGTAATTCCAAATCCAAATTCAGGAAACTTTGATGTTAAAATTTCGGGTGATATTTATGGTTATATTGATGCTAGAATTTATAATACCTTAGGTCAGAATGTATTTACCGAACAACTTTTAAAAAGGGAACAAATTGAAAATTATCCATTTAAAATTAGAGGGTTGCCATTAGGTATTTATTTACTGGAGATAACAAGTTCCAAAGATGAAAAGTATGTTTCTAAAATCATTATTCAATAATTAAAAAGAAAACGAATCATGACAAAGAAACTAATCATAGCAATAGTTATCCTATTTCCATCTTTTCTATTTGGACAAGGATATAGCAATCAAGATAAAAGTATCATTAATGTTAAGATTGATACGTTACTTCAAAATTACTTTCAAAAAGCCGGACTTACTTTACCAGGAGGATCCAAAAGGAACGATAAAGTTGTTGCTGATTTGAGAGGTATGATCAAAACAGATGCTGAGATTTTCGACGATATTAACGCAACGTTTAATCCCAAAACACGTCAGTATGAATTAAAAAACAAATCAAGAAATACTTATATTGAAGATTTAGTAGATAACTTCCCAAAGGGGTTAATTATTATTAATAAAAATATAAATATTAATTACAATGATTTTGATAAAGGAGAAGTTACCGTTGCTCTAGAAAGAAGTATTCAAGGAACTAATTCAGATAAATTTACGCTGAAAAACGAAGATACTTTACTTATTACTGTAGGAATTTTACCAGATAAAAGTGTTAAAATAATTAATATAAGTAAAATTGGATCGCATATTATTTGCATGAATGATGAAGATATCGATGGTGTAATTGATGAATTAGATGAATGTAGTAAGGAGCCAGGATTAATTTCATTAAATGGTTGTCCTGATAATGATCTTGATGGAATTCCCAATAAGCGTGATCAATGTCCTAATGAAAGTGGTCCTGAGTCAAATGGTGGTTGTCCTCCATCAACATTTTCTTATCAGTTAGTTTTTTCAGGTGGAGTAGGATATATGTTTAATCGTAATATTCTTGAATCAGCAATTGCCACCAAGGACTTAAGTGGATATGAAAGCGTTGATGGTGTAAATTCAAAATTAGGGACTATTGTTAATCCAGATTCAAAGGCCGCTTTACAGCTATTTGCTAATGTTGCCTATTATTTTGGCAAGAATAAAAGCAATAAAACAACTGGAATTTCATTAGGTGTTTCTTATTTAAATTATTCTGCAAATTATGGATTGGGAAATTTAAAAGTATTTTATAAAGGTACCGATTCTCAACAGCAGAATTTCCATCAAATTGTTACTTCTAATAATTTTGTGGAGAATATTAATTTTAATATTATCAATTTCCCATTGATGCTTCGATATAAAAAGAAAGTTGGTTTTTTAGCAGCTGAAATTGCATTCGGACCATCCTTACTTTTTGTTAACTCATCGTCTGAGAAGAAATCAGGATCATTTAATTTTGAAGCTATCTATGAAAATAGTCCAAATGGTTCTCATTCTTACAGTGAAGTTTATGTTCAGTCGCCAACTGATTGGCTAATTACAGAGGCTTACATAAAAACTTTAGTTGCAAATAATAATTCACCAGATGCTAAAAAAGAATTGGCTGATTTAAATAATTTGGGCTACAATGTAGGGTTAGTATCTGAAAACAATAAATCGGGAACTATTCAAAATAAGGTAGGACTTTCGCTGAATATAACCGCTGATATATTTTATCATATTACTCCGAAAAGTGCAATCAAATTTGGAGGATCATTCATCTATTCAAAAATTAATCATACAAATAATAATTATTCTATTGTAAATAAATTTGGAGAAACATCTTATAACTCCATTTATAATAGCGGGATTAAATCTACCTATATTGCTTATGGATTTAATGCAGGAATAATTATAGGATTAAACGTTAAAAAACACTAAAAAAATAGTCAATTATAATTCTTATGGACAAACGCGTTTTTATAATCTTAATTGGTTTGATTGTTTTGATTGGTGCTATTTTAGGTATCCGTTCAATGCTTGGTGAAACATGCGAGCCTCCCGAAATTTCTTACGATCCTTCATCACCAGAAACTGGTCAAGTAATTAAATTTACATGTATTAATGCTGATGAAAAAATTACATGGATATTTAGTGATGGAAGTACATCCTCAGGCAAAATTACTGAGCATAAATTTGATTCTGCAGGTACTTTCACTGTAAAAACTACCGTTGGTGATGATTGTAATAGTACAAAGGAAATAATAGTTCGATCTCCTCGTAAAGTTGAAAAAGTGCAACTATCATTTTCTCATCCTACCGAAATTTTTGCGAATCAGTTAGTCACCTTTTCAGATCAAACTCCAGAAGCATCTAATTGGAAGTGGAAAGTCCTCGAAACTGGCGATTCATCATCTGGAATGAGTTTTAATTATACATTTAAAAAGGCACAAAAGTACAATGTGCAATTAACGGTTTCTGGCCAATACATAAATGGTGACACTACTTTTTTGGTTGAAGCATTTAAACCGAAGCCTGTTCCTGTAACAAAACCAAAACCGGATAAGGATAAATTAATGACTGATGCAGTTTTTAAAGAAAAGTTTATGTCAATTGCTAATGATCTTCATTTAAAAGAAACTAATAAACTTGATTCAGGCAAACCTAATCCTAGTAACGAATGGAAAGATAGTATTCTAAATCAATTTAGCTCAGGTCAATCTTTAATTGTTGATTTAACAGATGATTCTAATGATAAAGAGCTTATAAAAGCAGAAGATTTTAAAAGAAGGATGTTAACGGGTCGATATACAATTTTGCAGGTTATAGGGTTGGAAAGAGGTAAAAATAAATTTGTTGTACGTGTCACAATAAAAGTGAAATCGAATACTGGAAAATAGTTAGTGATTAATTAATATTTATATAAAAGACCTATGAAATTTTTACATATTCTACCGATTATAGGAATATTGTGTTTAACAAACCAATCACAATGTTATGCTCAAACGTCAGATTTAAAAACGTATAATACGTTAACTTTTTTTTATATAGATAATAGCGAAGGGTATAATAGTAGTGCTTTAAATTCAGCATTAAATTCGGAAGTAGGGGTGGAGTTTACAAAAAAAATTGGAGCAGTTGCAGATAAACCTGATAATTATTTTATGATGATTGGTAGTGATGGAGAAAATCCTAAACAGTCAACAAATGCGAAATCATTAAGGGATTCTGAATGGATGCGTCGTTATCTTTCAAAAACTTCTCGTGAAGCTGAATACGGAGTAGAAAAACAAATTTTGAGAGAAAGCTTAACAAATAATCCAGTTAAAATAAAAAAAGAAGTTGATGTCTATTTATTTTTATCGGGTTTTGCTATGAATCAATTAGTAAAAAAATTAAATGAATTTCCAACACCAGTTTTCTTTACTAAGGAAATGAATATTTATTTAAACAATAAAGATGTTAACTTAAATATTGTTGTTTATACTAATAAAGAAGTTGTTGAGAAACTAACTGTAAATAAGATTAAGAGCTATTTTGATTTTTGCAATGCGAATTTAAATTCTAAAGAATTCGATATTCAAGTATTAGGATTTTAATAAAAATAGATTTAGAATTATAACGAAAACAAATAAACTAAGATGAATAAGAGTTCAAAAGCAATAATTGTTTTAATATTAAACATTGTTTTTTCTTTAAATGCAATGTCTCAAGCAATAGAAGGAGGTGCTTTAAGTAAATTAACTCCAACAAAGATGCCGGAGGCTTATAAATTACCAACTGGTAAAATTACAACTTCTGGTGCACCTGTGATCAAAAATACTAGTGGAAATTATTGGTTGGTATATTCTGATCGTGATGTTAACCAAACGTATAAAGACCAAAATTTAACGGTACCCTTTAACAAAATTAATTTTAAAGAAATTTTTATTGTTGCAGCACAAAATGATAAAGCCGTACGATTGGTAACTTTTGATATTGCCAATTTTGCTGTTGATGAAGATAAAGGCAAAGTAACTTTTAATGCAAATGCTCAAGATGCTGGATGGATAAGTAAAAAGAATTTGTTGTTATGGTCTGTTTGCTTAGTTGATACGGTAAATAATTATGCTAGAAAGGCGGTAGCTATTAAAAAACTGACAAATGAAACCGGTTCTATTACTGATATGATTCGTCGTGGAGTGCTCGACTTTTACGATGCCCCCGATAAACTGCATGCAAATGATAAAGATGTAAAATTGTTTCAATATTTATTTATTTTTAAAGAAGAAGCTGGAATGTTTTTACTAGGTAATATTAATGTAGTAAAAGCAAATACTATTACCTATGATTTATATGGTTGGGTATCTAAATCTCAAGTTCAAGAATGGACTAGCGCAATTTGTTTACGAGTTAATTTTGATGAGCAGGCAATTGACGAAAGAGACAAAAACAATATCGAACCTAAATTTTTCAGAACTGAAGCTCAGGCTATAGATTACAAAGAAGGCAGAAAGGCGGATGCACTTGTGTTTAACTACTCTAGTCCTTCCGATAATCGGAAAGATAATCCCTTCTTATTAGGTTATCCAATTATTTCATCTTCTACAAAAGATCCAGCAGTTTTTAGAACAGGGTATGTTACAAATACAGTAGATAAAAACGGTAAAAATATATTTAGTGCTTTAACCGGAGCCGAACTTACTGGTAAGTTTGAAAATATTAAAAATCAAAAAGAAAAAGTAAATATCGTTTTCGTAATTGATGGCGCCGAAAAATCTTTTAATAAAACATTAATGTCGGCTATTGATGCTAATTCAAGTATTGGAAATACTAATGTAACCAATAACAAGTATCAACTAGGAGCCGTAATATATAATGACCTTTCTTGTGGTGAAGAAGAAGCTTTTCCTAAAATAAGATTTAAAACATCTAAGGATAATTTTTTGGATAATTTAAAAACTTTATCTGATAAAAAACCAGCGTGTGAAATTAGTCGTATCGCCGGTGCCCCATTGAATGATGCATTAAAAATGGCAGCAGATTTTTTTGATAATAATATGACCACTAATATTATAATTGTAATTGGAAATGTCACAGATAACGATGCAACAAAAAAGGCAACTGCATTAAAGAGTTTGATAAATAAAAATGTTAAAATGGTCTTTTATCAAACATCAAATAAGAATGGAAAATATTATGATGATTATACCCGTAATTGCCAATATTTTTTAGAGCAAATTTCTGCCGCTGCAGATGCTGACTTCAAAGTTGCAATTGAAAAGAAAACTCGTAAAAAAGCGGAACTTATTTGCGAAGGTGAAAAGTGTAAATTAAAAAATTCATCAATATTTGGAGAAGTTTATTTTAAAGATGAAGGACGAACATTTACTCCAAATGAAATAAATCAAAACCTTAAGAATTTATTTATTAGACTTGAGTATGATTTAAATAAAACAAAGGCAATGTTTGATGAAAATATTGTAGGAACTGGAAAAGATAAAGCTTCTTCTCAAGAAGACGAATCAAGAATGAAGGAATTTCAATCTTGGCTTATAGATGCAAAAATTTCTCCAGAAACCATTCAGAAACTTTCTACTATGGACAATTATCAATTGTTTATAGAAGGTTATACTGCATTGAAACCTAAGACAGCTGTTAATCCGATTTTTGAACGTAACCTATTTGTAGCAGATAAAGAATTCATGAAATTGTTTGATATGATTGAAAAGGTTACGGATGCTTTTAGTGGTAGCGATAAAAGAACTGCCGTTGTAGCAGCTTGTAAAGAAATTATTTTCACCTACAAAGGCCCTATGGATGAGAAACTAAAAGATAAATATTCAATCGACGATATTTATAATATGATTACAGGATTGAAAGGTGCAACTGTAAATAAATTATTTAAGAAAAGTTTGAAAGATATTCAAAATGATAAATTAACTCCACCTGCTGAAATTGAAAAGATGTACGCCAGTTTTTTCCGTGTGTTTGAAGGCCTTCGTCAATTGAAGCGAAATGAATTAAATCGTTATGAGCAAGATGATCAACTTTTTTATTGGATTCCAGAATCAAAACTAAGTATTGATGAGCAATAGTGATAAGGATTTGCAAAATGTAATTAGTATTTCAAAACTTTCATGTAGTTATTCACGTGAGGAAAAAGATAAAGTACTTTACATAGAAAAATTAAATCTTGAAAGAGGAAAGATTATTTTCCTTCTTGGAGCTTCAGGAACAGGAAAAAGTACCCTTTTGGAAACTTTAGGATTGATGAATAATACCATCGCCTCAGGAACTGTTGAATTAATTGCTGAAAACAATCAAACTTTTGATTACGCAAAACTTTGGAAAGAAAATACAACTGATGGGATTAATGATATAAGAAAAAACTTTTTAAGTTTTATTTTCCAGAACACTAATTTGATGGAAAATTTTACTGCTTACGAAAATATTTGCCTTTCTCAGATGATTAAG
>JAYVRC010000077.1:0-2863 GCA_043776615.1 Sphingobacteriia bacterium | reverse complement strand
TGTAAAAAAACCGAGGAATACAACATTTTTTCTAAGAAGGATAATGTAAAAGCGAAACAAATATTTTATGCAATGAAACCAACAGTAGCAAAAGAAGTAAGAAAAGTTGCTGAGGGCTTACGACATAAAAATCTTATAAAAGACTACCCCTCTTTTGTTGCTAAAAACGGTATTCCTCTTTGGGATAAAGTAAAGTTTAAAACGGTAAAAAATAATAATACAGCAAAGTCTGCTTTTGTAGAAGAGGCAGATGAAAAAGGCATTTTTGTAATACCCCTTGAAAATGATCAGGTAAACGAAGTAACAAGCTATATTACCTGTGAAAAAAGCAACGATAGCTCATTTACATATAGGCTATATAATAAGGAAGCATTACAACAAGTAGAAACACCCACCGAAGAAAAGAAGAAAGAAATAATGAAATCGTTGGCGGTATTTGGTGCACTTGAAAAAGAAGTAAACAATAAAGACACCCTTGTAATTAGCAGCCCCTACCATGCTGTAATACACAATGCTAACGTAGGCTTTAGTACAGAGTCTTCTATGGCTTCTTCATCGGGCAATTGCACTGCTACATTTTATATGTATGTTGAGTGGCAATTAGATGTATATTCAATAGGCAATACAGTAGTTGCATATAGCTGGTATATTAGTGCCAGTTTAGATATAGTGATTACTTGCAATGGTGATGAACCTGGTGGAGGTAACGGAAGCGGTCCCGGTGATGACAACCCGTGGTACTACGACCCCAATGATGATAACAACCCCTGGCACAATGGGCTGGGCTGGCCAACAAATGTTTTAACAGACTATGACCCAAATACATGGTACCCCTGGTGGTTGAGTGGAGGTGTAAGTGCTGTAAATACACAAAGTATGTTATCATATTTAAGCAGCACAAATGGATTAAGTATTAATAGTTCTCAACGAGCATGGCTTATAAATCATAGTGATAGGTTGAATGAATTGTATAATTATTTACTTACAAGTACAGATGCTAATAAGAAAGAAAAAGCTGAAGATCATTTGCAAGAAATGATGAGCAACTCTGATTACCTGAACTTTGTAGAAAACCATAGCCAAACAAGTAGTTCTGACGATATGTGGTGGGAGGATGATAATTGGTTAGATAATGCGGCAAACTTTAGTTTTGATATTGATGGAACTTTAAATCAATTTAAAAAACTTAATCCACAAGAAAAAGTATTGACTGCATTATTTCCAATTCAAGCGTTTATCATGAATAGAAATAGAACGAATGCCTGGCAAATGAGTTGGCAAAAGTTTCCTAATAATACGACTCACATTGGCGAAAATGACAGAAAAAATGCTTTTTTGCATGCATATTTTAATGCTATAAATACAAGAGATGTACCGGCACAATTTGGATTGACTTCTGCTCAAATTGTTTTAGCCTTTGCAAATGCCCATGAATCTGATACTCCGCAACAATTAGATTTAGAAAAACAGATGGATACTTTCAATAATGGAGTAGGTATAAACTTATGTATAGCCTGTTTACCCTTATTGTCATCCGATTCATTTATTGCTGATGGAATCATGAGCAAACTTCATAATGGGGAACTGAGATATTTGGACCCATTAGATTGGACTTTGTCCCCATCTTACCAATCGGGCTGTGCTACATGTTCTAATGGAATAATACTTATTACACGTCTCATACCTACAAATTAAATTTATGCAATCTGTTTCGATAGCTGTATTTATGATATTGATAAGTGCGTGTTCCCAACCACTTCCTTTTAAAATTACAGTTGTAAACAGGTCTTCTTATTCTATAGACTCCATTATTATACCCGATCAAAATATAAAATGGCTGCAAAAGATACCAAAAGGAAAAACAAAAATTTTTGATGCAGATGAATCTAAAATGTTTAAATACAATGAAGGTGGCTTTGAGTCACTCTATATTTATTACAACAATCAAAAAATTGAAGCATCATGGGGTCGTCTTGGATCTCCTTCTTTCAATAGAAAAGAGGAGTTTATATACGTATTTGACAATGGTATTAACTATGTAGATACTGCTTTGAAAGAACCCTCTTTTTTTAGATTGCTGATAATAAACGAATGCTCTGAAAAACTTGATACTGTAGAAATACCCAAATGCCAAATTGTAAGTGTTAAAGTAAAAAATGGTTATATTGAATTGATTGTAGATTATAAAGAATTTAGAGACAATCCCATAGTTATAGTAAAGCAAAATGGTAAAATATTTACCACTACGTTTAAACACAATTGGAATAATTGGAATGATGTAGAAGGATTTATCTATTTGCAAAATGGTGGGGTCATGCTAAACAGTTTAGAAAAACTAGAACAGCGATTACAAGAACTTAAATAATTTTGGGTCATTCTTGGATTGGAATATTTCTCCTGCATATAACCCTTTATTTACCAGTTATTGTTTAAATGGTTTTGTACTAGGGTATACTCAATATGCACCTACTAACCATTAATCAAAAAAATGATTTATTTTTCCAAGAAAGAAAAAACAATTAATACTAAGAGCCTGTTTAAAAATGATTTCACAAAACCCTTTGTGACCTTTGCGTTGTATTTTACATAGCGTTCTTTGCGGTAAATGCTGAGGTTTTAACCGCAAAGACCACAAAGGAAAAACGCAAAGTCACGCAAAGAATATTTATAAATAATGGTTCTTCATCATTTTGTGTGGAATTGAAAATTAAAATCATTGCCTAAGCAATAAATCATAGCCTTGAAATTATCCATATTTCTAAACCCTCTGGCTCTTGACTTAGCCATTTGAACAATACTGTTTAATCCTTCTGCGGCCGCATTGGTTATTCCAGTTTTCATTGATTTTACTATTCCATCGTAA
>JAYVRC010000076.1:0-2871 GCA_043776615.1 Sphingobacteriia bacterium | reverse complement strand
CTTATTTACCCGATAGCATTCAAAAAAATAGTTCAATAACAAATATTCGTTTTATTGAATTAATGAACCATACTTCTGGTTTACCAAGGCTGCCAAATAACATGGGTATAGCTTTATACTCTATGCAGCCCTATGATAGTTATGGCAAATTTGAGTTATTCAGTTATTTAAAAACCGCTTCAATTTCAAAAGATGGAAAATATAACTACTCGAATTTAGGTGCAGGATTAGCAGGTGTACTTGCAGAAAGAATTTCTGGCAAAACTTATGAACAACTACTAAGGAAATATATTACTAAGCCATTTAAAATGAAATATACTCAAATGAACGTTGCTCCAAATCGTTCTATTAGTAAAGGTTATTTTAAAAATGGTGAAGCTGTATTTTGGAATATGAATAGCTTGAAAGCAGCAGGTGGAATTAAGTCTGATGCAACTGATATGTTATTATATATTGACTATTTATTGAGGCATGATCAATCATCAATCATTCAAAATATTACAAATCCAACAGCTATAATTAATAAGCGCTTTTTAATTGGCAAAGGATGGCATATCATTAGTTTATCAAACAATACTTCTCTTTACTGGCATAATGGTGAAACTCGTGGCTTTGGTACATTTTGTGCATTTCATAAAGAATCTGGAAAGGGGATTTTTATTGCGGTGAATGAGTCTGGTAAAAATAATATAGTAGATAAGTTAGGATTTGATTTGATGAGTAAAATGCTGGGCTTTAAATTATGAATGAGCTAAAAAAACTACATGATTTTTTTGAGCTAAAAGTTAATCAATACAACAAACCTTCATTTATTGCAGCCGACCCCATTTGTATTCCACATCTTTTTAATAAAAAACAAGATATTGAAATAGCAGGTTTCTTTGCAGCTATTTTTGCCTGGGGTAACAGAACCACCATCATTAATAAATCGAAAGAGTTAATGCAATTGATGCAAATGCATCCGCATGAATTTTGTTTGAAAGCATCTAGAAAAGAATTAAAAAAATTAGAGGGATTTAAACACCGAACTTTTAATACTACCGATCTTTTATATTGTATTGAATTTTTAAACCTCCACTATAAATCTCACTCTACACTAGAAGATGCATTTTTAAAAAATAAGCAACCCCCAAATTCTATTTATGATGCTTTGATTCAATTTCATGAAAATTTTTTTTCACTAGAAGACGCTCCTAAAAGAACTAGAAAACATATTGCTACGCCAGCAAAAGGATCTACTTGCAAACGTTTAAATATGTACTTAAGATGGATGGTACGAAAAGATAATCATGGAGTCGATTTCGGAATATGGGATAAAATTAAACCGACACAATTAATTTGCCCTATTGACGTGCACGTTGCTAGAGTAGCAAAACGCTTTAATCTTTTAGAAAGAAAACAGGTGGACTGGCAAGCTGCGGAAGAGCTTACCAGTTACCTCAAAAAGTTAGACCCAAATGATCCTGCAAAATATGATTTTGCTTTATTCGGATTGGGTGTTATAGAAAAATATTAATCTATTGTAATTCAAATGTTCCGTTTAGGGTTTGTTTAGAATTTCCTCCAACAAACACACCAAACTTGCCAGCTTCGAGTTTTATATTTCCATTTTCATCGGAAAATGATAAGTCTTTACCACTAATTATAAATTGAATTGATTTACTCTCGCCAACTTTTAAATTAATTCTCTGAAACCCTTTTAATTCTTTTACAGGTCTAACAATTGATGCAGTAAAATCGCGGATATATAATTGAACAACCTCATCACCATCATAATCTCCTACATTTTTAACGGTAATATTTACTTTTAAAGTGCCATCTTTTTTCATATCAGTAGCACTCAATTGTAAATTTGAATAATCAAATTTTGTATAGCTTAATCCATATCCAAATGGATACAATGGTTCGTTTGGAATATCGCGGTAGCGAGACCTCCAAGCGCCATTACCAGTTTCGGGAGCAGGGCGATTGGTATTAAAATGATTATAGTAAACGGGTATTTGTCCCACTGCATACGGAAAACTCATGACTGTTTTACCTGATGGATTATATACACCAGTTAACATATCTGCTATTGCATTTCCGCCTTCGGTGCCAAGTATCCAACACTGTACAATAGCAGTACTTAAATCCTGTATTTGAGTTAATACCAATGGCCTTCCACTATTTACTAAAACAACAATTGGCTTGCCTGTTTTTTGTAAAGCTTTTAATAATTGAACCTGGGCATCTGGAATATTAATATTCGACAATGATCTTTCTTCACCAGCTAATTTTCCACTGATACCAACTGTAACCACAACTACATCAGCAGCGTTTGCTGAAGCTATTGATTGATTAATTAATTGATCATTGGTAGTATTGTCTAAATTGTACCCTGCCGTATAATCAACAGCAGAAGCTCCTAATTTATTAGTTAATCCTTCATAAACACTTACTGCATCATTTGCAACACCATTAGCCACCCAAAAATCAAAAAGATCTTCTTTGCTTTTTGCAAAACTACCCACCAAAGCAACTTTTTTGGTGTTCGATTTTAGTGGAAGTACTTGATTGTTATTCTTCAGTAAAACAATTGAACCTCTTGCGGCTTTAAGTGCTTCTGCTCTGTTTTCTGGAGTAAACAAAGTTGCCTTTTCTCGAGCTTCATCAGAAAATTTATAAGGATCATCGAACAAACCTAATTTGAATTTATAATAAAGCACTTTAGATACAGCATCATCAACTTGCTTCATGGTAATTTTTCCCTCTTTTACCAATGCAGGTAGATGATCTATAACAACTTTTGATTCCATATCCATCATGCTGCCTGCATTTAATGCTTTAAGAGCAGCATCTTTTTCATTGGCCGCATAACCATGATTAATCAAT
>JAYVRC010000075.1:0-11254 GCA_043776615.1 Sphingobacteriia bacterium | reverse complement strand
GTGTTGGATCCGTAGGTTTATTTAAAAATACTAGTACAATTGGAACTTTTTCTTTTGATGCGATGGTTGAATACCCCACTGGTCAGAATCCAGTTGTAATGGCAATTTCAGATTTGGATGGAGATGGGAAACCAGATATCACCACTGCTAATAAATTAAGCGATGATATTTCTATACTCCAGAATTTAATGAGTTGCTCCGGTGGAGTTGGAGGAGGAGGTGGCGGAGGTTTGGAAAGCCGTAGTTTAGGTGATGCTGTAGGCAAACGTCTTTATAATGCAGCAATTGAAAATCGTTCGGAAAAAATCAATTACAACAGTTTAACTCAATTAACTGAAATAAATAAACAAATAAGATCAACAAGTAGCAATACTGCTTTTACCTTGGCAGAATTATTGCCAACACATTTACCAGACACTAAATTAAAAGCCTATATAAGTACTCCTAAAGACTTAATGGGTATTACCAATGCAAAAGAAGTTTATTCAATAGATTATGTAGAAGACAATTTGCCAAAAGCAGTTGCTTTTGCTACTAAAACTACTAATGAAGTATACGACCACACGAAAGCTGTATGTGACCGTTTAAAAGGTGCTGAGTTATTGAGCATTAAAAAAATGGTGGTACAAGGTATGAGTGTTATAAGGTATGATTTAAAAACTGCTTCTGGTAACATTGAGTATGCGAGCAGTTTTGTTATAGGTAGTAAAAGTGGAAGAAATTATTTTACCCTTCAAAGTAATTGGCTCAATCAGGATTATTTACCTGAAGAAACTATGTATAATATACAGCTTTGGGGTGGATCTGTTTCTATTCTTACAGATTTGATTGATGAAGTAATTTCAAAATGTAAACAAGTTTTAGTAGTTCAGCAAGTTGGCTCAAATAGTTTATTACCGAAAACATATATTACACTTGGTAAGCGTAAAAATGATTTAATTGAATTGAATATTAATAATGAAGGTCCAGCCACAAGCGGCTATTTTATTATTGAAGAAAAAGCCAATGAACAATCAACATTAACTGTAAATAAAACTGTGGCATTTACGATTGAAACAAACGGAAAAAGTATTATCCAAATACCCGTAAGCGATAACTACGAAGCAACCATCAATTTAAATGTGAATGGGATATTAAAAGATCAAGTTTTTACTGCAGATGGAAACTGGGGCATAGATTACAATACAAATACTACTATTATCAAGCAGTTTAAAGTAAGTAATAGTAAAGTCCTTTTTGACAAAGATGACTTCCCACTTTTTAGGGATGTAAATATTAATGCAACAACTCCAGATTTTATTTCTATTTATAAACTTTTGCGCGGTGGAGCCATGCCACAGGATTTAAGCGGCTACAAATCTTTAAATCTAACTGCAGCAGGAGGAAATACGCTTACTATTACCCTATTGAAGCAAAGCATAACAAAATGGGAAGATCAATATAGCCTTCAGCTACCAACAAGTTTAGCCAGTAAAGATTATCGTATTGCTTTGGATTATTTCGTATCAGCAGCAAACAAAAATAGCAAGCTTAACCCGAATGATATAACAGCAATGGTTATTTCTATAGGCTCTGGAAATAGTCAAAGAAAAGAAATAACTAACAGTATTAGTCATGTATCTTTTAGCAAAGTTGATATCGCCTATTTGCAAAGTCTGGAATTAAAGGATATAGCTGTTTATCCAAATCCCAATAAAGGAAAGTTTACTTCAAAATTTAAGGCCGATAAGAATTATGAAGTAACGATTAAAATTACTGAAGTTAGTAATGGGAAAGCAGTTTTTTCAAAAACAATAAACACTATAATTGGTGATAACAATATTGATATTGACATTAGTAGAAAAATAAATGGAAGTGGCACATACATTGTATCAATTGAAGGAGACACAGTAAAGTACAAACCAAAAATGTTGATTGTACAATAAGGATTGAAGAGTAGATTTTATTCTATCATTTTCACAATCCTTACCATTTTACCATCACCATTTACTCCTTCTAAAACAATTTGTAATTTCTTACTGATATCGTTATTATAAAACTCTACTTTATATCTTGGCGTTTTTTTATTGGTAATGATATAAGGATTCCAATAAAGTGTATTACGTATATCAGTATCAAAACTATTAGACGGCTTCTCGTAATTAGGGCTATAAAATTCTTTAAACCTCGAGTAACCTGCAAGCGTGGTAATATCCATGCCTTTACTGTTTGGATCACTCTTTCTACTATCTGTACCTTTTTTAGTGTAAATAGCTATTGCACCCCCGGCTCCACCACCAGCAGCTCCAAAAAATGGAGGACGAAATACTTTGATATACGCAATATCTGTTACACTTAATGATTTCACCAAGCCAACATCTGATTGCATTTCATTCAAAAATAAAGTTGGAGTTCCTCCTCTCCAAGATAACCCCGGCGAACCAGAGCCAGCATTTGAAATTTGCAATCCGGCAACTTTGCCTTGTAGATAAGTAAAAATGTCTATGGCACCCATCGTTTTTTCATCCGTTAAATCAAAGCTATAACCATCGCCACCAGAAAATAAACCACTTGCATATCGTTCATCCATTATCTTTAAAGGATCTTTAACTTTTGCTTTTACGGTAACTTCTTGCAATGTTGCTGAAGCCATTGCTCTTCTTAATTTTTCTTGTTCTGATAAAAAATAATTCATTCTTGCATTAGCAATACTATCTGTCCATATATCTTTTGGAGTATTATTTAAATATGAAATAGTAGTGTAATTTTCCTTTCGCAATAATCCATTATCGAATTTAACCTGGGTATTTTCAGCTAATTTATTTTTGCCATTAAAATTATAATACACTTTTACAGTATCAAAAAAGAAAATACCAGGCTCTTCAAATGAGCCGTCTTTTTCAACTTTTGTAAAAAAAAGATTTTTCGCACTGTCTTTTCCAACAGTTATGAAGTTTAATTGTAACTGTTCAAATGAAGTGCTAATCTTATTTCCAAAAACTTTTCCTTTAAACGACATAAAAGAAGTTTCAGGAGAATAGGTAATCTTTGGAGGTATTTGGGCTATTATTTTATCCCAATCAAATCTACGCCAGCCATTGGTTAACATCACTAAATCTAGTTTTGCAGTAATGGTATCATGATCACTTTTAAAATAATAAGAAGGATTGTGTACATACCCTTTTATTTCATTCGACAATAAAAAATCAGAAAAAATAGTATGTTGATCGGCTAATGATACAGAAGCGTCTGTTACGGCTATCGACATATTGGTAAACGCAGTATCACTTACTAAAATTTCAAAAGAATTTTTTGCCCTTTTGTCTAATCCAATTGAAATAGGGTTCATTTTAACATTGAATTCATGCAAATGATTATTTACAAAAACAATTCTTTCAGAAACAGGAACAGACTGGCTATTGAGTAATGTAAATTGTAGTATTCCAGTTGGCAATTCATCGATAGGCAATTCTACTTTTTGCACAAACCGATCCTTCATTTTGATTGCAACTTTATACACCAACTCTTGATTCATATGTACAATTAAATTAAGTTGGTTATACTCTTCGCCAGCATTATCCGATTTTAGTACTATAACATTTACTTTGTCATTATTGTTTTTTACGTTCATTACTACTCCAGCAGTTTTAGTAACTGAAATAGGAGTTTTACCAGCAAAACCCAATTCGTCTTTCCAATTCAATGAATACTTAACTCCCGATAAAGGTTGAAATGAAAAAGAGCCCATACCATCATGTTTAACTTTGATTGTATCAATCACTTCATTTTTATCATTTATTAAAAAACCTCGAATTAAAACTGGCAAACCATTTTGGTTGGTTGCTTTAAATGCAACCCTACTTGTTAAACCCTGTACCAAAAAACCACCTTCAGGAAAAATATCAACTTTAGTTGCGATAATGCTAGGCTTTTTTGTGCTAATTATTCCAGTATTAATTTGAATATCTTTCTCATATATAAAAGCAGAATCATTCAACATCCATCTTGTATATGCTTTCAGATGAACAAAATTACCTTTGTAATTTACAGGAATATCGAAAGCCCCTTTTGCAGTTGCTTGAAATAATGGAGCCACAGTCTGTTTTAATAATTTTCCTTCTGGATCGTACCATTCTACATAAACATTTTTACTAAGAGGACTTAACTGAGTACCCGTCATGATATATACTTTATACCAGATAGTTTCATCCGGATTATAAAGTTGCTTATCAAAATGAATATGCATTTTTTCTTTAGGAAATCCTTGTACATAAACATTCATCATCGAATCAATTAGCTGAGCTTTACCAGCCGAGATCCCAAAAAAGATCAGAAAAAGAATTCCCTTACACATTCGGTGCTTCATCCTATACAAAATTTGCTCTAAGATAAACTCAAACAGTGAAACTATATAAGATCGGCTCAAAGTAATTACTCATCGGCAATTACTTTAACTTTTGGAACTAGTAAATGCATAATAAGCCAAGCAAAAAGATAAGATAGCCCACATACCAAAAACATGATATAATAAGCAGTTTCAATTTGATTAATTGAGCGATAATAAACAAATAAATTTTTTTGTACAAATAAGGAAAGAAAGATTCCACCCAAAGCTCCGAACATTCCTCCAATTCCGGTGACTGAGCCGATAGCTCTTTTGGGAAACATATCGCTAACAGTTGTGAAAATATTGGCGCTCCAAGCTTGGTGAGCAGCTGCAGCTAATCCTATAACAAATACAGCTAACCACATATTTATTTGTCCCAATACCTGTGCAAATAAAATGGGTAATACAAAAAATGCATAAAATAACATAGATGACTTTCTTGCCTTAAATACCGACCAGTTTTTCTTAATTAAATACAAAGGCAACCATCCACCACCAACACTTCCAAAAGTAGATAAGGTATAAACAGCAGCAACTGGCAATGCTATAGCAGTTCCTTTTAAATGGTATTGGCTTTCTAAAAAGTCTGGTAACCAAAAAAGATAAAACCACCAAATTGGGTCAGTTAACAACTTACCAATAGAAAACGCCCAAGTTTGTTTGTATTTCATTAATCGTAGCCAAGTAAATGGCTCTTTTGGAGTTTCATTTATAATTATTTGTTCGTCTACATCACTATGAATATAATCAAACTCTTCTTTACTTAATTTAGGATGATGTGCTGGTTTTTGGTAATGTTTTAACCAGAAAAATAACCAAATAAATCCTAGTAATCCGGTAATAATAAATGCCCATTGCCAACCAAAATTTAATGCAATAAAAGGTACAGTTAAAGGAGCTATAATAGCACCTATATTTGCTCCCGAATTAAAAATGCCGGTTGCTAATGCCCTTTCTTTTTTGGGAAACCATTCTGCAACAGTTTTAATTGCAGCCGGAAAATTACCAGCTTCTGTTAATCCCAAAGCTGCTCTTGCAACACCAAACCCAAATACACTTTTAGCCAATGCATGTGCAACAGCAGAAATGCTCCACAAACCAGTAGCCCATGCATACCCTTTTTTTGTTCCGATAGAGTCAATAAATTTTCCTGCCAATAACAATCCAATTGCATAGGAGATTTTAAAAGCAATTTCAACATTTGCATAATCTCCATCATTCCAATGCATTTCTGCAGTAAGTGTAGATTTAAGTAAACTTATTACAGCCCTATCTAAATAGTTGATGGTAGTTGCAAAAAAAACTAGACTACAAATTGTCCAACGATATTTTCCGATAGTGGTTTGCATATGTTTATTTAAATGAGATGAGTTGTTGATTTTTCAATTGAGTCATAATATCTACAATCTTTGATGTTGTTGAAGTGAGGTGTTGGTAGTCGCCATTCTCTAAAATAGTATTAGTAATAAGTTTGCTTCCTAATCCAACTCCTTCTACTCCACTCTTAATCCATTTCTCTAAGCTTGCTTTAGTTATATCAACTCCTCCAGTAACCACAAACCGAATCCCTGAAAACAATGGCATTATTGCCTCTACATATTCTGCACCTAATACATTACCAGGGAATAATTTAATCAATTTGCAACCAGCTTGTTGTGCCACATTTATTTCAGTTGGAGTCATACAGCCAGGTATCCATGTAATTTTTTGTATATAAGCAACATCAGCTACTGCAGTATCAAAAATAGGGCTTACCAAAAAATCTGCACCTACATCTATAAATGCAGTTGCTTGTTCGCTAGTTTTAATAGTGCCAATGCCCAATAATAATTCAGGGAAATCTTTTTTAACAGCAATTAATTGTTTAAAATTAATTAAGGCATTTTTACCTCTGTTAGTAAACTCAATACAACGAACACCTCCTTTATACAATGATTGCACAATATTTATACAAACTGCTATATCATCATGATAAAATAATGGCAATAATCCACCATTACAAATTTGATTAATTATTTCTTCTTCTCTTTCCATTTTAATAAGTTGATTTTATCTTTTCTACAGTTTGTTTAGTGGCATCTCCCATTTCTTGCAATTTACCAAATGCTGCAGCTGCTGCATAATTAATAATATCTAATGATTTCATATTTTTGTATAACCCATAAATTAATCCTCCCATAAAGCAATCACCACTTCCTACTTGATCAACTACTTTGTCTGTTGAAAAACTTGAAGAAACAAAATGCTCTTTATTTGTATTAAAAGTTGCAAAATAATCTACATGGTTACCATTTGTAAACCTAAATGTATAAGCAACAGCTTTGCATTTAGGATAATGATCCATTAATAAGGTAGATTGATGAGCAGCATGTTTAACATAGCTATTTTTGGCTTTATCATTATGAATTTCAGCATCCACATGAATTCCCAATAAATCTTGCACACTCCAAACATTGCCCATAATAACATCGCAATAAGATACCAATTCAGGCATAATTTCAACAGGCTTTTTACCGTATTGCCATAATTTAGATCGGTAATTTAAATCAACAGAAATGGTGATTCCTTTTTTAGCTGCTGCTTCTAATGCTTCTTTGCAAACTAAAACAGCATTTGAATTAAGCGCAGGGCTAATTGCACTAAAATGAAACCAATTGCAACCTTTTAATACTTCGTCCCAATTAATCATACCGGGTTGTAAAGAAGCAAATGATGAGTAGGCTCTGTCGTAGATAACTCCTGCATTTTTTAAATCGGCTCCTTGTGGAAGATAATATACCCCTATTCTTTCTCCATGATAATGAATTGCAGAAGTGTTAATTCCTTTATTGGTAATTTCTGTTACAACTTCTTCGGATAGATAATTTTTAGGTAATGAAGTCATGTACTTTGTAGAAATACCCCAACAGGATAATGCGGTAGCAACATTGAGTTCGGCACCTCCAATATAAACTGGCATTTTATTTTCATTAATCCATTGCCTATTTAAAACAGGCGACATACGCAATAGCAATTCTCCAAAACAGAAGACAGCACCCATTATCGACTTAATTTGATATAAATAATGAACAATATAACACCAATTACATTGATTGCAACCACTTGATTAGAAAAATAAAGTCAAATATTGAATGAAATATTATCGGGAACCTTTCCACCCGAAATATTCATTGGCATTGTTATAGCTAATGTCTTGAACTAGTTTGCCAATCCATGGTAAATCATTCGGTAATTCGCCTTTTTCAATTTCCTCACCAAACATATTACAGAGTATTCTTCTAAAATATTCATGCCGAGGAAAAGATAAAAAACTTCTTGAATCTGTTAACATGCCTACGAAACGACTAATCAACCCCATATTGCTTAGTGCATTAAGTTGACGAATAATTCCATCTTTTTGATCTAAGAACCACCAACCACTTCCAAACTGAACTTTACCAGCAATCGACCCATCATTAAAATTTCCCAACATCGTTGCTATTAACTCATTATCGGCTGGGTTTAAATTATAAATAATGGTCTTGGCTAACTTATCATCAATATCAAGTTTATTTAAAAATTTAGACAATGAAGCAGCCTGTGGAAAGTCGCCAATACTATCCCAGCCTGTATCAGGACCTAATAGTTGCATCATTCTACTATTATTGTTTCTTAATGCGCCTAAATGAAATTGCTGTACCCATCCTTTTTCCCAATCCCACTCAGCAAAATGCAATAACATACAACTTTTAAATTTACGCTGTTCACTATTATTTAAATCCTTACCACTGTGTACCTTATTAAAGATTGATTCAATTTCACTTCCAGTAAAATCATCTGCATAAATTTCTTCTAATCCATGATCACTAACTGTACATCCCATAGATGCAAAAAAATCATGTCTATTTTGTAATGCAAATAAGTAATCATCAAAAGACGAAATCGATAATTGAGTAACTGTTTCTAGTTGGTGTAAATAGTTAACAAAATTATTAGCATTGCTTACATCCATTGCTTTATCCGGTCGAAATGCGGGGAATATTTTTACTTCAAAATTATCTTCTTTAATTTTTTGATGATGGGCTAATGAATCAATTGGATCGTCTGTAGTACAAATAATTTGAACATTCATTTTGCGGATCAAATTACGAATGCTGAAGCTATCTTGGCTTAGCATTTCATTTGTCTGTCTATAAATTTGTTCTGCTGAATTGGTATTCAGTAATGCATTAATACCAAAATATCGTTGTAATTCTAAATGAGTCCAGTGATACAATGGATTGCGCATTGTATAAGGTACTGTAGCAGCCCATTGATTAAATTTTTGTTGATCAGGTTGATACCCTGTACAATATGATTCATCTACCCCATTGGTTCTCATTGCACGCCATTTATAATGGTCGCCATATAACCAAGCCTGAGTAATATTATCAAACTTACTATCAGCATCTATTTGAGAAGGAAGTAAGTGGCAGTGATAATCAATAATAGGCATTGCTTTAGCAAAGTCGTGATACAACTTTTGAGCAGTTGCTGAATTCAATAAAAAATTTTCGTCCATGAATCCTTTCATAAATTAATTTTATTCTTATAAACTTACACCACGTTTCCATGGGATAAAATCATCTTGATTTAACAAAACAGCTTTTGGAGTAATAATTCCACTAGCTGCATTAATACAGTAATCCAAAATGGCAGCACCCATTTCCTCTATCGATTGATCGCCCTCAATTACAGGCCCTGTATCGATATCGATAATATCTGTCATTCGTTTTGAAAGAGATGAGTTGCTTGATACTTTTATTACAGGACAAATTGGATTTCCTGTTGGTGTTCCTAAGCCTGTTGTAAATAATATTAAAGTTGCACCAGAAGCAGCTTTACCAGTGGTAGCTTCTACATCATTACCTGGAGTACACACTAAATTCAGTCCATTTTTCACAGCAGGTTCAGTATAATCCAACACATCAACAATTGGGGATGTACCACCTTTTTTAGCAGCACCAGCAGATTTAATTGCATCAGTAATTAACCCGTCTTTAATATTTCCTGGTGATGGATTCATATGAAATCCAGAACCCACATTAATAGCAGCATCACTATATGATCTCATTAATTGAATAAATTTTTTTGCAGCTTCAGGATCAATAGTACGTTTGATAAGTTCCTGTTCAACTCCACACAATTCAGGAAACTCAGCCAATAATACTTTGCCGCCAAGTGCTACAAGCAAATCACTACAATATCCAACAGCAGGATTAGCTGAAATACCACTAAAGCCATCACTACCACCGCACTTAACACCAATAGTTAATTTACTTAAAGGGGCGGGCTTTCTTTCTAATTTATTTGCTTCAATTAAACCTTTAAATGTTTGTTGAATTGCACTACTAATAAGTTGCTCTTCGCTTTGTGATTGTTGTTGTTCAAAAACAAAAAGGGGCTTATCAAATGATGCGTTGCGTTCTACAATATCTTTATTAAAATCATCTAATTGAAGATTCTGGCAACCCAAACTTAATACAGTGATTCCAGCAACATTTGGATGATCTGCATAAGCAGCCAACAGTTTACTTAGAACAGCAGCATCTTGCCTTGTTCCACCACACCCCCCCTGATGATTTAAAAATTTAATCCCATCAATATTTTTAAATGGTCTCTTGGTATCAGTGGTATATAAAGCACCGATTTGTAATTGAACATTATCCAATGAATCACCAGCTTCAAAAGCAGCTAATAATTGTTGAGTAAAATGCTTGTATTTTGTAGAAACAGCATATCCCAATTGATTTTGAAGCGCTTCTTTAATCACATCCATATTTCTGTTTTCACAGAAAACAGTAGGAATAAATAACCAATAATTAGCAGTTCCTACCCTCCCATCATTTCGATGATAACCTAAAAATTTTTTATTTGCAAACGCACTAATATCAGGAGTATTCCATTGATAATCAAAAGGGCAAAATGAATATGGCTCGGCAGCATGATAAAGGTTTTCTGTAGCCATTCTAGTGCCCATATTTACATCCATCAATACTTTTCCTACTAACACGCCATACATAAAAACAGCATCTCCTTTTTGTAATTGAGTACTATAAAACTTGTGCTTTGCTGGAATCAACTCTTGTATTGTATAAGTTATACCATCAAATAAAATAGTTTCATTTTTTTGAAGATCATTCAATGCAACAATTACATTGTCTTTAGGATGAACTTTTAAAACACGGTTTTTCATGCAAATACTTGTTTAGTTGGCGCTTTCAAATAATGTAGCACTCCTATCTCTTCTATATTTTTCATTGATTTAATTACTTGTTCTTTAAACCCATTTAATTCAGTTAAATCAGTTCCCCATAGAGAAATATCAGACAAAATTAAATGTACAAATTGTTCAATAGATTGATTTTTTAAATTATCATATAGCTTTTCTACTTTTGCATCATTTATTTTATATGATAAACCATTAAAGCTTCCATACAATTGTCCGTTTTGCAAATTGAGGTGTTGATTAAATAATAGATATCCCACAAAACCGATTGTCATTTTTTCTGGAACTTGCTTATTTTTTTGAAAGTATTGAAGTAATAAAGGAATATTTCTGGTTCGCATTTTTTCTGAATAGTTCACAGCAATACTTAGCCAAAGATGGTCTATCGTTGGATTAGCAAATCTTTCTAATACACTGTCTGCAAATTCATGGGCAACTTGAATATCAATTCCTTCCTCCTTTAAACACAGGGCAATTTCTTCTTTCATTAAAATTGTTAGAAAATCAACAAATAAATGATTGCCCATAGCTTCTTTAACAGTTTTAAATCCTGCCAAATAAGCAAAGCCACAACTAAAAGTATGCGCACCATTTAATAAACGCAATTTTAAATTCCGAAATTGCTCAATGGAGTGAATAAT
>JAYVRC010000074.1:0-11332 GCA_043776615.1 Sphingobacteriia bacterium | reverse complement strand
AGTACCAAAAGCAAATGTGATAAGGGGAAATTTTGAAGCAAAATATATAGATGCTAATTCGAGCTACAACTCGCTTATAGGAAAACCCAATAATATTTATTTGCGTATTGATTCTTTTACTTATGCAGGAATTAATATGTATGATACTGCAACAAAACGAGGTGGTCCATTATTTCTTTACACTATTAAAAATAATAAGGTAATTTATAATTTAAGGGCAGATTATATTAGCTGGGATACATCTACTAGAAAATGGAAAGTAGAATCTATAGTAGAGCGAACAATTCATCCTATGAAGGAAACTGTTGTATTAGAGGTAGTTCGTCAAATGAATTATACAATAAAGCCAAGTGATTTGAGTAAGGATAAATATACCAAGGATAAACTAACCACACCAGAGTTAAATCATTTCATACAATTAGAAGAATTACGAGGTTCTGAGGGCTTAAATAGTCTAAAAGTAGAGCGATACCGAAGAGATGCAACCTGTATGACAGTGTTATTGCTTACTTTAATCGGCGCTATTGTTGCAGGAAGAAAGGTAAGGGGTGGTAGTGGTGTGCATTTGGCAGTAGGTTTTGTTATGGCTGCACTTTTTATTATAACCGACCGTTTTTCAACTATATTTTCCACTAAAGGCAATCTTCCTCCACTTATTGCAGCTTGGATACCTAATATAATTTTTATGGTTGTAGTGGTGTATCTGTATAGAAAAGCACCAAAGTAGTTTTTTTTGAACTGTAATAGCATCTATTTTGTTATAGTCCTTACTTCAATTAACTTTGCCTAAATTATTACCATGGGAATCATTAAAGACAAGTTTAAAGCTAAAGCAGATGCAGCAAATATTGAAATTAAGGACATCCTTAAGGAGCATGGTAATAAAAAAATTGGAGAAGTTACACTAGCACAAGTTTATCAGGGTATGCGAGGTATTACTGGTTTAGTAACAGAAACTAGTTTGCTAGATGCTCAAGAGGGAATTCGCTTCCGCGGTTATTCTATTCCAGAATTACAACAAAAACTACCAACTGCAATTGAAGGGGGAGAGCCACTTCCAGAAGGGTTGTTTCATTTGATGCTTGTAGGAGAGCTTCCAAATGAAGAAGAAGCCAATCATATTACTAATGTATGGCAAAGAAGAAGCCATGTGCCAAATCATGTTTTTGCAACTATTGATGCACTTCCTTTAACTACTCATCCTATGACTATGTTTGTAGTGGGGGTAATGGCTTTGCAAACAGAAAGTAATTTTGCCAAAGAGTATGCAAAAGGGATCAATAAAAAAGATTATTGGAATTCTATTTATGATGATTCAATGGATTTAATAGCAAGGTTACCAAGAATTGCTGCCTACATATACAGAAGAAAGTACAAAAACAACGAGCATATTCAACCAAATGGTTTATTGGATTGGGCTGGAAATTTTGCTCATATGATGGGATATGAAGATGAAAGTTTTAAGGAGTTGATGCGATTATACATGACCATCCATGCCGACCATGAAGGTGGTAATGTGTCTGCACATACAACTCATTTAGTTGGTTCTGCTTTAAGTGACCCTTTTTTGAGTTATGCTGCGGGTATGAATGGCTTAGCCGGCCCTTTACATGGCTTAGCAAATCAGGAAGTTATAAAATGGATTTATGAAATGCAAGAGCAGCTTGGAACAGATGATCCATCAAATGAGCAAATTGCAAAGTATGTTCAGGAAACTTTAACTGCAGGTAAAGTCGTTCCGGGATATGGTCATGCAGTATTAAGAAAAACCGATCCTCGATTTGAAGCTCAAATGGAGTTTGGTAAAAAACATATGGCAGATGATAAATTAGTTAACACTGTTTGGAAAATTTACGAAACTGTTCCTCCAATTCTTAAGTCCCTAGGTAAAATAAAAAATCCATGGCCTAATGTTGATGCACACAGTGGTGCATTATTAGTGCATTATGGATTTGTTGAGTATGAATTTTATACTGTGTTATTTGCTGTTAGTCGCTCTTTAGGAGTATTGGCAAGTTTATGTTGGGATAGAGCTTTGGCATTTCCATTAGAGAGACCAAAGTCGGTAACTACAGAGTCTGTTAAAGCTTGGATTGAAGGTAAGGATGAGATTTGGGAGTAATCTGGAATTATGAGATATGAATTATGAGATATGAGATATGAGATATGAGTTTTGAGTTTGGTATAATAGTAATCAATATTTAGTTCTTAATTCATCTTTTTTAATTCATCGCTCATCTCTCATCGCTCATCTCTCATCTCTCATCTCTCTTAACTTTTAACTCTCATAACTTAGGTATAGTAATTATTTTACTAGTTGTATCGGAACAACCGTTCCCTGATACAATTAATTGTACTTTATAAGATTTGCTGATATTCTCTTTATTGAATGATGTTTCAATAAAACTATAATAATCGTTATTAGTATTTCCGTTGCCAAAATCCCATTTATAACTGTCTATTGTACTTGTAGGAATTGTTGATCTGCTATTAAATGACCAACGTTGAGAAGTGGCATTTTGGGCAACTAAAGTTTCTTCAAAAGAAGCTTTAGGTCGGGGGTTTTCACCCTTGGCATTCACCAATTTATTGGAAATATAAATTAACCTTCCATTTAATTTTACAGATAATATTACATCATAATCATTCGGATATTTGTATTTGTATGTAATTGGATTTCCTGTTTTTACTGGTAACCCATCAGAAAAATCCCATTCATAAACTGAACCAGTTGGCACGTTTTCTAATAAAGAAGTAAACTGTATTGTTTCATTTATACAAACATCAAATGCCTCAGTTTTAAAACTTCCTTTTATAGGATATTTAGCAAGAATAGTTACAGGAATAGTTGTATCTGCTCTACATCCCCCATTAGTAGTTATGGTTAATTTTACTGGATAAGTTTTATCAGTAAAATTAATCGGGAATTCGTGCCTAATTAAACCAACTGAAGATAAAGTAGATTTACCATCACCCCAATCCCAACTGTAATAGGATATGTCTCCTAGATTAACTGAAGAAGTACTATTAAATGTGACATAATTTTCATTTGAAGGAAAATCAAATTTCATTGTAAAGCTTGGCACTGGCTTGGTTTGTTTTCCCCTAGGTTTTACCGGGAAAGCTAACTTGGCAATCATAGTGTTCTGATCTTTCATAACCAGTAAATTTGCAATAGTAGATGCCGCAGACTGATAAGAATAACTAACAGAATTACCAGTTGCAGTATTTCCATCACCAAAACTCCAAATATAAATACTGCCATCAGGAACGCCAGTTGCTTTTAATGAAAAGGTAAACACTTCTGTACTAGGAAAACAAGCTGAAGTTTGAACATAGCGAATAACGATATCGCCAAAGTTAATGATGGTAGTATCTTTATCGACTATTATGGAAGATGCTGTATCGGATCTAATGTCATTTGATGCTAATACATTTGCTAAAGTAGAAGAAGTAGTTTCTTTTTTACAGGAAATATATCCTAGTACAAAAAAGCCAAGTAAATAATATGCCAGTTGTTTGTTCATTCAATAATTAACGGGCTGGTACGGTGATATTAGCAATAGCAGTATCCTTGCAACCTGTATTTCCAGTTACTATCAGTCGAACTGAATAATTGGTTGGAGTTGTAGCTTTTGTATATTCTTGCTCAACTATTGTATTAAAATTATCATTCACAATATTGAATGGCATTTCCCAACGATATCCGGTTAAAAATCCGTGAGGAATATTTGATTGACTATAAAAAGCCCATTTTTCTGTTGTTGGAAAAGCGCTCACTACATTTTTTAACATCAATGCTTTTGGTTTTATGTTTTGACCAAACACTTTAACTGGCTTATGGGTTTTATAAATAATTTTTCCATTTAATGTTATGGTCATTTTAACATCATAATCATTCTGGTAAGTGAATTTTTTTGTAACTGGGTTTCCAGTTACAAAACCAGTTGCATCCGCAAAGTCCCATGTGTATACCGCACCAGTTGGCACACCTGAAGCAATGGGAGTAAAAATGAAATATTCATTGGTACAGGCTTCATATTGAACTGCATTAAAATCTCCAGTAATATTATAAACTGCAGGAACAAATACATTAATGCCTGCTGTGTCTTTGCATCCAGAATTTGCTGTAACAATTAGTTTTACAGGGTATGTTTTATCCTCGGCTACGTTCGGAAAATTCTTTGGAATGAAACTGTTAGATGTACTGCTTGTTGTACCATCGGCCCAATCCCAAAAATGGTTAGTAATAGTTCCTCCATTTGGTACAGAAGATCTACTGGTGAATGTCATGTTGTTTAAAATATTAATATCTGCAAGCGCAGTAGAAAAAACTGCAGTTGGAGTAACTTGTTGGCCTAATGCTTTTACTGCTATTGATACTTTATGCAATTCCTGATTGGTGCTATTTTTTACACTCAAAATCACTGTATAATTTGCAGGGTTGCTGTAAATGTTTTTTACAGATGCTCCCATCAATGATTTTCCATCTCCAAATTCCCAAATATATTTTGCATCAGACGGAACACCAGTTGCAACTGCTGTGAACGAAAATATTTCATTGCTTGGGAAGCAAGCATCTGTTTTACTAAATTTAATATTCACATTACCTTCAGTATAGCTTGTAGTATCTTTAAAAGCAGATGTTGTTCCACCAATAGTCGGTGGAATTGCACTAAGTATGTTTGAGCTATCTGCTGGGGTATCTACCTTTTTATTGCATGCAATGAGCATTGCAGTTGCAAAAAGACATTTTTTAAACCAAGTTGAGCTGCTTTTCATGAAGAGTACTTATCGATGTACCATGATACAACGTATTTGGAGGCTTTTTATTGTTAAAAAAAGTTGAATTTTATGACTTTAACAGGACTTAAATTATCAATCTACCTGCTTCTGAATTGTGGATTGATGACTATTCTAAATAATCTTTATACTTTCGGTAAAATTTTTGAATGATTAAGCAATTGTTTCTAGTGTTTGTGATTATGGTTTCAATACAAAGCTGTAAGCAGCAATCCAAAGTTGATTCAGTTGCAGAAACCCCCAAAACTGTAATTGACAGTTCATATATTCCTGAAAACAATCGGTATCAAGATGTAGTTTTCGATAGTAAAAAAGACCTTGTTTGTGGTATGCCAACTTCAGCGGGTGTATCGGATACATTGCATTATAAGGATAAATTGTATGGATTTTGCTCAAAAGAATGTAAAGCAGAATTCGTAAAAAATCCTTCTGCTTTTTTGACTAGTAAATAATTTACCTGCCCATCCAACCACCATCAACAGTTAAAATGGTGCCATTAATATAATCTGAAGCAGGTGAAGATAAGAATACAAATGCTCCTGTTAAATCATTTGGGGTACCCCACCTATTGGCAGGGATACGTGATAGAATTGCAGCACTTCTTTCCTCATCGGCTCTAAGCAGGGCTGTGTTATCGGTTGCGATATAGCCTGGTGCAACACCATTTACAGTAATACCATGTTGCGCCCATTCGTTTGCGAAAGATTTTAATAAAGAAGAAACGGCACCTTTGCTAGCAGCATAACCTGGAACATTAATACCTCCCTGAAAACTGAGCAAAGAGCAGGTAAATACAATTTTTCCGAACTTATTTGCTAGCATTTGTTTACCAATTTCTCTAGTGATGATAAACTGCGCATTCAAATTAATATTGATAATTAAGTCCCAATAATCATCAGGATGTTCTGTAACAGGTTTTCGCAAAATATGACCAGCATTATTAATTAATATATCAATTCTAGGATGGTCTACTTTTACTTTATTTAAAAATGCATACAAAGAAGCTCTATTAGAAAAGTCTGCTTCATAGTGGTAGAATTTTCTTCCTGCTGCAATAACAGCTTTTTCAATTTCAGAGCCTACAGGAAATTTACTGCTAACCCCTATAATATCTGCACCACTATTGGCTAATTCAATGGCAATGGCCATTCCAATACCTCTGCTGCTTCCTGTAACTAATGCAATTTTATTATCAACTCTAAAATTTAACATGAGAATGATTTATTGAAGTGATTTAATATTAATTGGGTCCATATCTGTGAACGACATGTTTTCTCCTGCCATTGCCCAAATGAAAGAATATGAAGCTGTTGCTACACCACTATGAATGCTCCATGATGGTGAAACAATTCCTTCTTCATTGTTTAAAAATATATGTCTTGTTTCGTGTGGTTCACCCATAAAATGAAT
This sequence comes from Sphingobacteriia bacterium, assembly GCA_043776615.1. Taxonomy (GTDB): domain Bacteria; phylum Bacteroidota; class Bacteroidia; order Chitinophagales; family Chitinophagaceae; genus Sediminibacterium. Next base: position 5,119 of record JAYVRC010000074.1, on the reverse strand, counting down.
AACTCTTTGGGTTGTTGGCAAATCGAAATAAAAGTATGCTTCCATTCTTCTATCATGTAAATGCGGGGGCATTGTATTCCAAATGCTACCTGCTTTAAAGTTAGTTACTCCTAAAACCAACTGGCAACTTTGTAATCCATCTAAATGAATGTATTTATTAATTGTTCTGTGATTTGCAGTTTCCGCACTTCCCATTTCTGCGGGTGTTGCTGCTTTTGATTTCATTAACTGAACTGGATATGCTGCATGAGCTGGACAAGAGAAGAAAATGAATTTTGCAGGAATTTCAGAAGAATCAGAACCTGAAAAAATAATTCCTTTTTTTCCTCTGCCAATATAAAGACAATCTAATTTATCTAATATAAAAGTTTCACCATCTACTTTAATTGATCCAATAGATCCAATGTTAACTACACCCATTTCTCTTCTATCTAAAAAATTTTCACTTTTTAAAGCATCATAAGTACCTAAGGTTAATGCAGCCATAGCAGGAGTTGCAGCTCCTATAATCATTCTATCGTAGTGCGTATAAACACAGTTGATGGTATTTGTTACTACTAGATTTTCAAGTAAAAACTTTTCCCTAATTTGTTGTGTATTGTACTTTACAAAATCTTCTGGATGTACTTGATGAATAATTTTCATGATTGCTTATTTTAAATTGGTTACGAACTTATTTTCGATAATAGAACCTGAATTGTTGAATTGATTATTTTTTTGTAGATGTTTGGCTCTAACAATATCTATATATTTCAAAGTAGTTTTTTTTAAATTAGATTGTATGAAATAATTATTAATAAAATTAGAAAATTGAACACCTTCTAAATATATTAATTCTTTTTCATTGTTACAATCCATGATAATATTACCATTAAAGTTCAACATAGGTCCCATTGTGCTTTCATCATTGCCTGTTCTAATCAATCCTAATATTTGTCCATTGTTATTTACAAACGTGCAATGATCTATATTCATTTTTTCTACGTTATAGTACCCTTTTTTTTCTTGCTCATCTGTTAATTTAAATAAGATACTATTATTAGTAAATGTAGATCTTGTAATATTTATATGGGTAGCGTAGGAGCTTTTAAAAGCATTTAATAAAATAGTATTATTCAAATCTAAAATTCTCGAATTATCAATTGTTAAACTATAGTGGATGCATGTTCCTGAACTATCTGCGGAAATTAATTGACTTGCGTTAAGTATCTTTGCATTCATAAATAAATCCAATAAATTGAGCTGTGTATTGGCACTCATTTCAAAAACAGATTCAATTTTTTTAGTGGAGTTAAAAAAAATTGCTTCTTTACTTCCTTTGATACTTGTATTTTTTGTGAGCTTAATAGGTCGATCAAAAGTATACGATAGCCCTGTTAATTCAATTTGATAGGAAGGGAGATCTTTCGATAAGTAATTGTACATTGCTTCAGCATTAATACATGCTTCGAATCGGGTATTTTTTACTACAGGTTTTTCTTCAGGTAAACTCCATTGAATTCCAAGTTTTTTAGATTGATTTAATAAAGCAATAAAATATGGTAAACCTGTACAACCAATATTTGTAGAGAACCTAGTTTTTAGCCTTTTGCTTTCTTGTATTTTTATTGATTCGGGTAGTTCAATCAATGAGCTACCTTCTTTGTAGAATGGGAATGGGCTATCATTAAACATAGACACGGTAATACTTTTTTGTTCAAAACCTTGCTCAACAGTTTTACTTATATTTGAGTTCATCACATTTCCTTTAAAGTAAACACTATCGATTTTATCGAAATATTCAAATGCAACGACTTTTTTATCAGAATAAAAAAGATTGTTGAAAATGTAAACATTTTTTGGAGCAACACTTCTTTCCGCATCACTTCCTTCACAAATACTAAATGGTGTACAATTAGAGAAAGTATTGTTTGCAATAACTCCATCCCTCACAGGTAAATAACGATTAGGCGGTGAATTGAATACTCCATTCATAATTGCCAAAGGAGACCTAAATCCTTCTCCTTTACAATTAGAGAAATAATTATTTACAATCCAATTTCCTTCATTAATTACTCTTACACCTCCTGTTCCTTCTTTGCCATTACCTAAAAATAAATTTGATTCGATGGTATTATTATTGCCATGTCTTAAAACTACTGCACCCTGACATTCTTTGAATACATTGTTTCTTACAAGATTTCCGCATGATTTAATTGAAATAATTTCTGTTTCACCGTCACAGTGTTCAAATAAGTTATTTTCAACTTTGGTATTCGAATAAAAAGTGCAATGCTCTGAAACACCAATTCTAATAATCTCTCCTGCGTTACTACCCAATGGTTTTCTATAGCCAAAATAATTACTATCTATACTGTGGTTGTTAAGTCTGCTTCTATCATCGTCTAATATAATAGCCATTAATACGCCTAAATTGGTTTTATCGATAAAGTTATTGTGATCAATACGATTATTGTTTCCATACAATGCAACCCAATAATTTTCTTTCATTCTATTAGGGTTGTTGAATGACTTTAATAAGCAATTGGTAATTCTACAATTGTTGGCCACTTGCTTGTTTGTGCTGAACTCCCATGCATTTCCAACAGGTGAATAGCCTTCTGTAAATGTTAGTCCGTCGATAGTAATCCAATTTCCTCCAATTCTTAAGTTACTCAAACCAGTAATAATAACTTTACCCCTAATTTCTGATTTTACTAATATCGGTTTTTGGGAAGTGCCATTACAAGTTAATTGAATGCTGATATTTTCCCAGTTGCCATTTTTTAAAATAATATGATCACCTGGTTTTGCTCTATCATTTGCTGATTTTAATTCGACTTCGTTTTTTACTTTAATAGTTTCTGCTTTTGACGAAAAAGTTAGAAAAATAATGACAAAAAAAGTCGAAATAATTATTTTCATTGTATTAGTTTATGGGAATTCTCAAAGAAGATTCTCTAATAAATAACTTTGGTTTAATAACAATTTCTTGTTCTGACATATCTTCTTCACTATGTAGCATTTCGATAAATAGTTTAGCGGTTGCTTTGCCAATTTCAAAAGCATACATTTCAACACTTGAAATGGAAGGGGTTACTAAACTGGTGATAGGCTCATTGTTAAATCCTACTAATCCAATGTCGTGGGGCATTGTTAACCCTTTTTCTTTTATGGCCAACATAGCCCCAATTGCCATCCGATCACTAATAGTAAAAATGGCATCTGGCCTATGTTTCATGGCAATTAGTTCTTTGGTTGCTTCATACGCATATTGCTGATTAAAATCACAATGGATTATAAAATTCTTATCTGATTTTATTTTATTTGCTTTTAAAGTTTGAAGATAACCTTCCATTCTTTTGTTGCTAATATTTAAATTTTCTGGTCCAGCTAGTATTGCTATTTTTTTATATCCTTGATCAATTAAATGTTGAGTTGCTTGCATCCCTCCATCTACATTATCGAGCCTAATTTTTGGTGCTTTGATCGAATTAACTACACGATCGAATAGTACTAGTGGTATTTTTTTATTTTGAATTTTTTTAATATGCTCATACACTTTAGTTTCACTTGAAACAGATACAATAAAGCCATCTACCAGGCTTTCTAATAATCTATTGGTGTTTACAATTTCTCTACCAAAGCTTTCATCGCTTTGGCAAACCATAACTGTGAATCCTGCGCCTAATGCAACTTCGTCAATTCCTTTTACCATTGTAGCAAGCACATAATCTAGATTCGGAATAATCACACCAATACTATTGGTTTGTCTATTTAATAAACTAAGCGCTAATTTATTTGGTTGATAATCTAGTTGTTCTGCCAAAGCTTTTATAGCTCTTTTAGTTTCTGGTTTTACATCAGTTGCATCTCTCAAAGCTCTACTTACTGTAGAAGTAGACACATTAAGTGTTCGTGCAATGTCTTTAATTGTTGTTTGCTTCTCCATTTGGCTGGTTAAATATAAGTGCAGTTTACAATATATTTCGGGAATTTGCCGGTTTCGTTACCGGCAAGGTTATCGGAAATCATATTGGCATATTATTCAATTAAAACATTAATTAGTTAGATAATCTCTAATAATACTGTCTTAAAAATAGATAATATTTATGATTTTCAAAATTGCATTATTGATAAATGCTGTTAATATTAACATTCGATTGTTCTAGTCAGGTAATTTATTTGCAAAGTTGCTTTTAATACTAGGTGATTTTTTCACCTGAGTTCTACATCGAAAATTTAATAATTATTAAATCTATTCAATGCAAGTTTTAACAAACAAAGTGGCAATTGTAACTGGTGGATCAAGGGACATTGGTGAACAAGTATCTATAAAAATTGCTTTAGCTGGAGCTAAAGTTTGTATTAATTATTTAAATGACGAAAAAAAAGCATTGGAAACTTTAGCAACTATAAGAAACCAAGGTGGCCAAGCTATTATTGCCAAAGGAGATATGACAATTTCATCTGACGTAGAAAAAATTGTACAATCTTGTATTGAAGCTTTTGGAAATACGATTGATATTTTAGTGAATGTAACGGGTGGATTAATTGCTCGAAAACAATTGGCAGAAATGGACGAAAGTTTTTGGGATGCAGTAATGGACGTAAATGTTAAGTCTGCTTTTTTAGTTACCAAAGCAGTTGTACCTTATATGACTAATGGTGGAACTATCATCAATTTTAGTAGTCAAGCTGCTCGAGACGGCGGTGGTTTTGGTGCAATAGCTTATGCTTCTGCAAAAGGCGCAATACTCACAATGACAAAGGGTTTAGCAAAAGAGCTTGGTCCAAAAGGAATTAGAGTAAATTGTATTAGTCCGGGTATGATCAATACCAATTTTCACAACACTTTTACTAAAGAGGAAGTAAGAAAAAATGTTGCTGCTGCAACTCCATTGCGAAGAGAGGGAGAAGCTGCTGAAGTTGGTGATCTTGCTTTGTATTTGGTAAGTAATGCATCCTCTTTTATTACCGGAGCAAGTATTGAAATTAACGGCGGAACATATTTTGTTTAATTAATTATTTTCTTACTAATGCTGAAACAGGTATTTATATTATTCATCTTTTTTACTTTATTTGAAAATTTGTTTGCTCAAAAGCATCCTATTGCTTTTGCAACAAAGGCTGAACTTCT
>JAYVRC010000073.1:0-11333 GCA_043776615.1 Sphingobacteriia bacterium | reverse complement strand
TTTTCTACTGTATCTAGGAGCAATCATTATCTTTATTGGTATAAAAAAGACAAATTATGCGTAATTCGGGTGCGTTTTGGGTGATTGCTTTGGTGATGTTTTTATTAGATTGCTATGTTTTTCAAGCCGTTAAAGTAGTAATTCAGCCTCTTTCAGATAAATGGAGGGTGTTTATACAATATGGATATTGGGTAATTTCATTGCTTACTCTGGCAGCGTTACTGTCTTTTCCATTTATTCAAGTATTACAAACTTCTAAAATATTTCGTAACTATATTTTTGCCATATTAGTTGGATTGTTTTTGGCTAAACTCATTGGATCACTGTTTTTTTTAACAGATGATATTAGAAGAATTGTATTGTGGGCTGTAAGTAAAGTATTTAGAAATACAGGTGGTCAGTTTTTGGGTGATGGGCAGCTAATTTCTCGTTCTGCTTTTTTAAGCTGGGCTGGGCTAGGTGCTGGAGGAGCACTTTTTGGAACATTGATTTATGGATTTGGGAATAAGTATAATTACCAACTCAAGAAAATACAACTTCATTTTGCTGATTTGCCTCTAGCTTTTGATGGCTTAAAAATTATTCATATCAGTGATATTCATAGTGGAAGTTTTCAAGATGTTGCTGCAGTTAAAAAAGGGGTGGACCTTATTCTTTCCCAAAAAGCAGATTTAATTTTATTTACAGGCGATTTAGTAAATGATAGAGCTGATGAAATGGATGATTATAAATCAGTGTTTAATCAATTAAAAGCACCAATGGGTGTATATAGTACATTGGGTAATCACGATTATGGCGATTATGTTACTTGGCCAGATGCGGCATCTAAATCTGCCAACCTAAATAAGCTCAAAGAAGTTCATGCAGAAATGGGTTGGAAATTATTAATGAATGAACACAAAATATTCGAAAAAAATAGTGAAAAAATTGCATTAATTGGAATTGAAAATTGGGGGGCAAAAGGTAGATTCCCTAAATATGGAAAAATGAAAGAAGCCTATGAAGGAACTCAACAAACTCCATTTAAAATATTAATGAGTCATGATCCAAGTCATTGGGATGCTCAAGTAAAAACAGCATATCCCGATATACATTTAATGTTAGCGGGGCATACCCATGGGATGCAATTTGGATTAGAAAACCCCTATTTCAAATGGAGTCCGGTTCAATGGATGTATAAGCAATGGGCAGGCTTGTATGAGGATGGCAATCAGAAATTATATATAAACAGAGGTTATGGCTTTATTGGCTATCCAGGACGAGTTGGTATTTTACCTGAAATAACGCTCTTGGAATTAAAATCAAAAAGTTAACTTTACAGCATCTTAAAATACTTGCAAAACTTGAACTTTAAATATTTGGCATGGAGTTTGATTTAATCCTTAAAACTAAATGTATGAAAAAAGTTATTTTTGCCTTTTTGATGTTATTTTTTGTAATATTCAACTCACAGGCACAAGGCGGGTTTAAATTAGGAATTAAAGCTGGTGCAAATCTTAATCAGATTTCTGGTCAGTCTTTTTCAGATGGATATGACCTTTCTTATCATCTAGGCGGATTTGCAGAAATTGATTTCAATAAAAGATGGGGAATACAACCAGAAGTATTGTGGAGTCAATCTAAAACAACTCGTAGCAGTGGCTTTAATAGTATTTACCAAAACGCTTTTAGTCCAAGCGGAGATCAACAAATAAAATTGGACTATTTAGCCATACCCATTTTATTAAGATACAATGTTGGCAAAATACTTACTTTAAATGCAGGTCCACAATTCGGAATATTGATTAACCAAAATGATAACCTTTTGGTTAATGGACAAAGTGCGTTTAAGAAAGGAGATTTTGCAATGGTTTTTGGTACACAATTGAATTTAAATTTTGTACGGATTTATGGAAGATACAATATTGGATTACAGAATATCAATGATATAGACAATAAAGAAAAGTGGACCAATCAGCAAATACAACTTGGAGTTGGATTGAGATTCTAAACATATTACTTATGAAAGCTAAATTAATGCCGTACCTATCCAAAATAGGTGCGGCATTAATTTTTTAGTTTAAAACGTTTTTTGATTGAAAGAATATCTTTTTTAAAATTGTTTAATTCTTTTATTTGTTGATTGATAAAACTATTGTCTTCTAGTTTGCCAATGACTTCATTCATTTCTGCAAAATTTTCATATACCATTTTCCTAAATGGGCTTGAGTAATCTTTCGCTCTAGAATCATGAATGCTTTTGTTGATCCATTCTTTAGTTGTAATTGCTGCATTCAATAAATAACTCAATTGATGCTGATCTATTTTATGGAGATTTATACCACTTATCTCTTTCAAAGCTGCTAACGCATGGGCTCTTTTTTGAGCAGTATATTTCCCCCCATAAAATCTATATTGGTCATGTACTTCATCCCAATTTTTTATTTTTTGTTGGGTAATTTTCTTTTTTAAATCAATTAAATCAGTTTCCGTCATTAATTGACCTCCTATATTTACCCATTTTGATCTAAAGGTTCTTGCAGGTAATAATTTACTTAAATCATTAATTCCAGATAGTTTGTTTTCTTGAATTAGTGTGATTAAATGCTCTACACCATAATAAAGAATAATATCTTCAAATACTTGATAAGCTTCTAAAACCTTTACTAGTAAGGTTTTTCGCTTACTATTTTCAATATCATAAGCATATATATCTAATTGCTTTACTATTTTATTTTTGCTTTTCAATAGAAGTTTACCCACTTCAATTGCTTCTTGGTCAGACCCGGTACTTTTTTTCTGACTTAATAAATAAGCTTTACCTGTATATAATTCTAACAAGTTAATTGCAGTAAATATTTCATTTATTGTATCAGGTGCTAAGTAGTCGTATTCTAGTGTTTGGGTTTTGTTGGTTCTTTTATCTCTATCATTATATTTCCATGCATTTCTAGCCAATGCATACATATTGTACAAAAACCAATATGCTGGCATAATGGTAAGTTGGTCGTTGTGAACATCATTGCTAATTAATGAAAACGGAATTTTTATATTTATTTCGGCAGGGTAATCACCTTTATTAACCATGCTAAAAGATGCAAAAATAGAATTGTGCTTAAGGCTCACACATAAACCTGGCCAAAAACCTCTTCCCATAATAATTTCACCATCTGCACTTCTACTATTATGGTTTGACCCAATAGTTGCTCCAGCAGCGATATTACTCTGCCCCATTACTAAAGCAGCACATAAAAATGAATTATTATGGTGTTGTTCATGAGCAGGAAAAATTAATGAATTTAATACTTCACAACAAGAAATAGTAGCGTTTTGCCCAAGGTAGGAATTGATTAATCGAGCACCATATTTTAGTTGCGAATGATCGGCCATGATAAAGCGAACTGCTTTAACACCATAAAATAACCTGCAACCATATCCTATAATGCCATTTACTACTTCACATCCTTCACCTATTTGAGTTCTTCCTTCTTCACCAGAGTTAACTGTAAGGTTTTTTAATTTATTAGCACCTTTAAAATAAGCATCAGGGCCTACCCAAACATCTTTAATTATTTTACAGTTTTTAATTACCGTTCTATCACCAACTTTTCCGTAGTAGCCTCTTTTGTTATCACACTTTTTCTCAGTAAATTCTTTAAATTTTTCTTGCAAAATTGTATCATCTCTAAATCTACTCCACAAAAATGCATCGCCTGGAAGCATTCCATTAAAAGGCATTACTCTTCTTCCTGTATTTTCATTGCAGATTTCCATCCAAATCCTTACATCTTCTTGTTCATCTTCTTTTAATATTCCAGTCCCAAATTTTGCATGATTAGTAGTTACTAATTCATTTACATTGGTAATGATTGCTTCACTTCCAATGATATAATGAGATAGGTAATGTACATTATCAATTACTACATTGTCGCCAAAATCGCAACTAATGATAGTAGAGTTATAAAGTCCTACTGGTGCCTTTAAATCGCTAAAACTTAAGCAAAAAGGTTCTAATTTTCCGATTCTTACTAATCCATGAAACTTGCAATTTTTTACCAGCTTAGGATCGAATGCATCTGATACTAATATATTGTTCCAATCGTCAGAAGTGTTTCCATTCCGAACCAACATTTCAATTTCTTCAGCCATTAGCTTTCGGTAATGGATACCATTTTTTATTTGTATATTTCTGAGGTAATATTCGTCTTTCCCTTTAGGAATATGGTGGTCTTTAATAAAATTATATCCTAAAGAATTCAGAGGAGATTTAATGATATTGTTTTTTGGCATAGTTTCAAAGATACTATAAAATAAAAAGAGGCTGCTTTTTCAAAGCAGCCTCTTTTTATGCGGCAAAATGCAGTTTAAAGCGGGTTTTGTACCAAAACTTTATTTTGATTTATTTCATCTTGTGGAAATAAAAATTGCCATTGTATATCACCAGCTGGTATTAATCTTACAAGTATAAGAGCATCTACGTGATTAGGTATGCCAACTCTAGACATAGGAAGATTCAATCTTTTTAAATCAGTAAATCGGTGACCTTCTCCCCATAATTCTATTCTTCTATTTAAATAAATTTCATCAAGTAAAGCTTGCCCTGTATTGGTACTTTGAACGTAAGAAGGGTTTCTATTTTTTAATAAAGTAAATAAGGCTGTTTGAGCATTGGCCGATTGACCTTGCCTAGCTCTAGCTTCAGCTTCAATTAATAACATTTCGCCCGAACGCATATAAGGAACATCGCCAATACTCAATGCATCACTTGCTGCCAAGAATTTTTTATTCTGATAAGCTACCCTAGCTCCTCCTGGAGGTACAGGTACAGTTAATCCGTTTAAATCCCAACATTGCTTACGAATGTCTGAAGCAGGAATTACATTCCATAAATTAGCATTCATTGCTCTTGGTTGTGTTCTTAAAACAGTGGAGTTGAAATTGCAACTTATATATGCGAAATAAGAGAAGAAAAACGTGTTGTGATCACTGATTTGGCGACTACCCCAAATCCACTCTTGATTATTAATATCATTAAACCCCTTTAGGTAATCGGCATTAGTCATTAAGTTAAAGCTAGTTCTTGCCGCTATTGCGTTAGTTGCAGCGATTTCAAAATTCTCTTGAACTAAAGCAACACGAGCTTTAATTCCTCTTGCAACGTTTATATCTAAATTAGATTTTGCTGCAGAGCCAGTTCTTGTATAACCTGCCAACAAAACAATGGCGTCGTCTAGATCTTTGTTTACTTGTGTATAAATCTGATCAACAGTAGATCTTGGTAAACCTTCTAAAGTATTTGTTAATAGTAATGGAACGCCTAATTGTGAATTTGCTTGACCAGCTTTGTAACGTTCACCCCAAAGTTGTACTAACTGAAAATGTGCCCAAGCTCTATAAACCAAAGATTGTCCTTTGATCATTCTTTTATCCGAATCCGGACCCGGAACAGCATCAATTCCATTTATTAAAATATTGGCATTTGAAATCAATCTATAATAGAATCGATATACAAAGCGCATATCACTTGCATTCACATTTCGGTGATTTTGCCATTGTACCCATGTTAAATGACCTGTACTTCCATTTGCTAATGGAAAAACAATATCTTCTCCCATATAGTCTCTAAATAAGTTACAAGCACCTTCGCCAGATTGACCTTGTGCATCATATTGAAAAAACATAATACGGTGTATACCATTTAAAGCTGCAATGGCATTTTGTGTGCTTGCTAAAGCATCTGTAGCTGCTACAGATGTTGTAGGAAATGTATCTAAAAACTCTTTCTTACATGAAGAAAAAGCCAATGTTACAATTGCTAAAGTTGATAAAAAATATTTTTTCATGTTGATCATTTTAAAGATTAAAGTTTAGTCCTACAGTAAAAACACGAGCTGGTGGATATGCATTAGATGTTACACCAGAGAATGCTTGCTGATTGTTCAATCCAACTCTTTTATTTTTATTGAAGAATGCAACATTTTCCATACTTACAAAGAATTGACCGCCATTAATTTTCATTTTATTGGCTAAACTTTTAGGTAAACTGTAAGTTAAATTTATAGAACGAATATTAAAATAAGAAGCATCAACTAACCATCTAGAAGATGCGCCATTAAAATCTGTAAGCCTACCAGCATCTAAACGGGGAACATTGGTTATATCACCTGGTTTTTGCCATCTATTTAAAATGTCGGTATGGATGGCCCCTCCGTATGTGCCTGAAGACATTAATCCAGCATAGTTGTTATCATAAGTTAATCCTCCAACTTGGAAAGTGAATAATGCACTAAGGGTTAAATTCTTAAAAGTAATCGATTGTGTGAAACTGCCATATAAGTCAGGAATAGTAGAACCTTGGTATTCAAATTTACCATTTGAAACTGAAGTAGTAACGGTATCTACACTGCCATTTTTATTGGTAATTAATCTTCTAGTTGCACTAGCAGCTGTATTTTGAGCAATGTATAATGCAGCTCCATCAGTAGGATCAACTCCATAATATGAACGTAACCAGTAATCAAAAATGGATGCATCTACAGCATATTTTTTGGTACCAGTAACAAATTCTGGAACTGTAGCAGGCATTTTAGTTATTCTATTGGTAACAGTAGTAAGGTTAATACCCATATTCCAAATAAATTCCTTCTTTCTAATTACATCACCAGTTAGTTGAATTTCAATTCCTTTATTTATCATAGTTGCAGTGTTCTGATTCACAGACAAAGCACCACTTGATAAAGGCTGAGGTACTTCAAATAATAAATCTGCAGAAATTCTGTTATAATATTCAATTGAACCGTTCAATCTGTTTTTAAATAAAGAAAAATCTACTCCAATATCAAATTGCTTATTGGTTTCCCATGTTAATTCTCTATTTAAGAAAGCGGTTTGGCTTTGAACAATTCCCGGTTCATTTGCATTATTGGCGTAATTATACAAACCTTGATATGCATAAAAACCAATACCATCTGCAACTCCAACTACTCCATAAGAGCTTCTTAATTTCAATTGATTAACCCATGAAACATTGCTCATGAAATTTTCTTTATTAATATTCCAACCTCCACCTACAGACCAGAATGTACCCCATCTTGATTGTTCAGCAAATCGTGAATTGCCATCTCTACGAATACTTCCAGAAACAAAATATTTACTTTTGTAATCGTAACTTACTCTTGAAAAATAACTTTCAATTCTATATCTGTCTAATGAAGAAGTAGAAGAGTTAATAGTTGTAAAGTTACCTAACTCTGTATTTCCAGATAATGATTGACCTTGTTTAAAACCACCTAAAGCTTGGTTCATTTGATTAAAGCTTTCATGGCCCAATAAAGCGTCTACTCTATGTTCACCTATTTTCTTACCGTAGTTTAATATTTGACTAAGTACAAATCCAGTTGTGGAACTATAATCTCTTGAGGAACGTCCAGCTGGTGCTCCATCACCTACTAAAACATTCTGATAAGAGCCATCATATTGGCCCTGAAAATCTAAGGATATATTATTGGTAAATTTAAAATCACGTAGAAATGTAATGTCCATATAATTTCTTGCACTAACTACGTTTCTGCTGAAGTTTTGGTCGTTCAAAGTAGTTTCAGCTAAAGCATGCCTGCCTGCAAATCCACCACTAGGTCTATTGGGCACACCTTGTGATCCACCCATATTGCCTAAATCCCAAAAACGATTTCCACCAGCATCTAATAAGAATGCGCCAGTAGTCATGTTATGTGCGTATACTGGATAAATTGGTCCAACATTTCTTGAATAAAAGAAAGGATTTACAAAATTGGTACTTCCGCCATCACTTGCAGTATTGGATGTTGAAAAGTTGCCAGAAATATTTAGACCAGTTTTAAACCAAGGTAAAGGATTTACATTTAAATTCAATCGAGCTGAATAGCGTTTTAAATCAGATCTTAATGTAAATCCTTTATCGTCTAAATAACTCAACGATAAAAAGTAATCAGATTTCTCTGTACCACCACCGAAATTTACAGAATACTCTTGACGATTTCCCTGACGCAACAATTCCTTTGTCCAATCTAAATCATCACCATAAATTAATTGGGCATTAGGATTCAACTGTCCATTTGTGCCAACAATTGTGTTGTTAGCAACATTGAATGGATTATAAGATAATAAATCTTTTATGTTTGTTCTAGTTGTTAATCCTGAAGCAACTCTGTTTGCTGAGTCCAAAGAAATACCAGTACCTGATGAAGGATACACCAATGAATTTCTATAAGCCTCCCACATAATAGGATAATATTGGAAAGCATCCAACCTTTCATATTCTGGTAATCCTCTTGAGCTTATACCATTTAGCACTTTTGCAGATATGTTATTTCTACCTTTTTTCCCTTTTTTAGTTGTAATCATAACAACACCATTTGCTGCTCTTGATCCATATAAAGCAGTTGATGATGCATCTTTCAAAATCGTAATGCTTTCTACATCATCCGGATTAATGTTAGAAGTGCCACCTATATAAGGAGCTCCATCAACAACAAATAAGGGTTCTGATGTTGCATTAATAGATCCAAAACCACGAACCCTGATATTTACACCAGAACCTGGTTGACCATTTGCACTTCCTGTAATTACTCCTGGAATTGCACCTTCAATATTAGCTGTAACATTAGAATTAGGTCGTTTTCCAACATCAGCTGCAGTAATTTTTCCTTGAGAACCAGTATTGGTTTCTTTTTTGGCAGTACCATAAGCAACTACTACTATTTCGTCTAAAGCAGCATCTTCATTTTTCATGGAGAAACTGATTTGACCATTAGCTGGTATTGGTAGATCACTTTTTTGAAATCCAACAGAACTAAAACTAATGGTTTTTGAAGCGGCTGGCACTATTATTTTAAAACTACCATCGGCTGCAGATACTGTGCCTGTAGCTCCTTTAACAGAAACGGAAACTCCTTGTAAAGGAGAGCCATCTTTTGAATCTGTTACTTTTCCTGTAACAGTTTTGTTTTGTGAATTTGCTTGCGTAATGGCAAAAGCAATGCACAAAAACAGCGTAACTAGTTTTCTCATTTTAGTTTTATTTAGTTTATAAATATCCAAACTGTAAAATACCAAAAACAATCTTATTAGATTGTCTCTTACTAAAAGAAATTGGGAATGAAGTGTAAAAAAGCTATAACAAATTGTTATAGGCTATAAATATTACTCAACAGTAACGCTCTTTGCCAGATTGCGGGGCTTATCTACATCTAAGCCTTTTGCTAGACCAACATAGTAGCTTAATAATTGAAGTGGAATAACACTTAGCAATGGTGCAATTATTTCATCTGCATCTGGTACTAACATTACATCATCTGCCATTCCTGGAATTACATCGTCACCTAAGGTAGCAACTGCAATTACTTTACCCTTTCTTGCTTTAATTTCTTGTACGTTGGATACAATTTTTTCGTAGTATGAATCTTTTGTTGCAACAAATACAACTGGTAACTTTTCATCTACTAATGCAATGGGTCCATGTTTCATTTCTGCAGCAGGATATCCCTCTGCATGTATGTATGAAATTTCTTTTAGTTTGAGTGCGCCTTCTAATGCAATGGGGAAATTGTATCCTCTTCCTAAAAATAAAAAATCGGTTGCGTCCTTGTACTTTTTGGCTATTCTTTGAATGTTGGATGTATCAGATAATATGGCTTGAACTTTTTCTGGAACCGCTTCTAAATCGTACATTAATTGCAAGTATCTTTCTTCAGCAAGCGTACCTTTTGCATAGCCTATTTTTAAAGCCATCATCATTAAAACAGCTAACTGTCCGGTAAAAGCTTTTGTGCTTGCAACTCCTATTTCTGGACCAGAGTGGGTGTAAGCTCCAGCATGACTTAATCTTGCAATACTACTTCCAACTGCATTCACAACTCCAAAAATAAATGCCCCTTTTTCTTTGGCACTTTCTAGTGCAACAAGCGTGTCTGCTGTTTCTCCGCTTTGTGAAATAGCAATGATTACATCACCCGGATGAATTACAGGGTTTCTGTACCTAAACTCTGATGCGTATTCAACTTCAACAGGAATACGGCATAATTCTTCTATTAAATATTCTGCAATTAATCCAGCATGCCAACTAGTACCACAAGCAACAATCATAATTCTATTGGCATTAATAAAAGCATCCATATTATTTTCAATTCCACCCATCATTATTTGTCCTGTTTGAGGTAATAATCTTCCCCTCAAACAATCGAAAATGGCACTTGGTTGTTCATGAATTTCTTTGAGCATAAAATGGTCGTAACCGCCTTTTTCAATAGCAGCTAATTCCATATCTAGTTTAGTAATGAAAGGCGTTTGTTTTTCGTTGCCTAAATTTTTTAAAATTAATTCATCGGGTTTTACAATGGCTATTTCATAATCATTTACATAAACTACTTCCTTTGTGTATTCAATAATAGGAGATGCATCGCTTGCTAAAAAATGTTCACCTTTCCCAATTCCAATAACCAATGGGCTTCCTTTTCTTGCAGCAATAATTGTATCAGGATCATCATCTGCAATCAGTAGAATACAGTATGCACCAACAACTCTTTTTAATGCAATTCTTAAAGCTTCTTCTAATGAACAACCGTTGTTAAGTTTGATGTCTTCTATAAAATTGAGTAAAACCTCAGTGTCGGTATCACTTTTAAAATCGTAGCCTTTAGTAATTAATTCTTTTTTTATTTGGGTATAATTCTCAATAATACCATTGTGAATCATTGCAAATTTGCCAGATTTAGAAAGATGAGGGTGGGCATTTCTATCGCTTGGTTCACCATGAGTTGCCCAACGTGTATGACCAATTCCAATATGCGAATGCATATCTATACCAACCACACTCTCTTCTAATTCGGCAACTTTCCCTTTCTTTTTATATACTTTTAATTGAGCATTATTTAAAAGAGCAACACCCGAACTATCATATCCTCTGTATTCTAAACGCTTTAATCCTTTTAAAATAATTGGGTATGCTTCTCTTGGTCCGGTATATCCTACAATTCCACACATAAATTTTATTACTTTATGCTGCAAGATTAATTATTTTTAATGAATAAAAGCTTGTTTTCAAGCTACTTAAACGTAAATGATCCAATAATATGATATGCTAGAGCAGTTTGACTTTGATAAAGATTTTGTTTTAGAAGATGATTGCGCTTTATTGCGACCGATCAAGCAAGATGATGCGGTTATTTTGCATGAGTTTGCAAAAAATGAACCCGATATTTGGAAATACTCACTAATTCCTGCAAATGGGGTAGATAATATGAATCTTTATATTACAACAGCTTTAACTGCAAGAAATCAATTAAAAGAATATCCATTTATTGTTTTTGATAAACGAT
>JAYVRC010000072.1:0-2895 GCA_043776615.1 Sphingobacteriia bacterium | reverse complement strand
GATAAATGGATGCCATAATTTCAGCAATTGACCAGCTATTTAATAAGCTGCTGCAACAAAAAGCAGAAAGGATTGAAAAAATTCCTCAAAGTGGAAGCGATCGAATTTATTATAGAATTTATAGTGCTAGTAAAACCTATATCGCTACGCACAACATCAATCAAAAAGAAACAGCCACTTTTATTTATTTCAGCAAGCATTTTAAAAATGCCGAACTGCCAGTTCCAATTATATATGGTGTAAATGAAACCAACACATTGTATATTCAAGAAGACATGGGTACTTCTTCTTTGTTAAATCAATTAGAAGAACATGGGCATAACGAATATGTTTACCAACTTTTTCAACAAAGTTTACAAGAACTTGCAAGGGTTCAAATATTGGGCGATAAAAATCTAAACTACAATAGTTGCCTTACTGCTAAAGAGTTTGGAAAGCAAGCAATCATGAGCGATTTGCTTTATTTTAAATATTATTTTTTAGATACTTTACAATTGCCTTACGATAAACAGGCAATGTTAGATGATTTTGATGCATTGAGTTCTTACTTAACTAGAACAGAGAATAAGTATTTTATGTTCAGGGATTTTCAAAGCAGAAATATTATTGTTCAGAACAACCAAGTTCATTTTATCGATTACCAAGGAGGAATGAAAGGTGCATTGCAATACGATGTGGCTTCTTTATTATGGCAAGCCAAGGCAGAGTTAAGTGATGATTGGAAAAAACGATTATTGGATTTTTATATGGATCAGGTTGATCAATTACTTGATAAGCCAATAGATCGAATCACTTTTGTTAATCAGTATAATGGCTATGTATTAATACGTTTGTTGCAAGTGTTAGGTGCCTATGGCTTCCGTGGATTGTTTGAGCGCAAAGCTCATTTTTTATCAAGTATTCCTTTAGCATTAAAAAATTTACAATTTTTTATAACGCATGAAAGGGTTGGAATTGTAACTCCAGAATTCGATAGGGTATTGCGTTTGGTGGTGGATGATGAAATGATTAATCAATTTATTGCGCCACAAGCCAATGAAGCAACTCCATTGGTAATTGAGATCAATAGTTTTAGCTATAAAAAAGGAATACCAGAAGATAGCTCCGAAAATGGTGGTGGTTTTATGTTTGATATGAGGGGAATATTAAACCCCGGAAGATTTGATGAATATAAAAACTTAACTGGTAAAGATAAACCTGTTCAAGATTTTTTAGACCAGCGAACAAAAATGGACAAGTATTTGAATAGTGTTTGGGACTTGATAGATATAACTGTTGAAGCATACTTGCAACGAGGATTTAGTAACTTGATGATTAATTTTGGATGCACAGGTGGTCAACATAGAAGTGTATTTGCTGCAGAACAAACAGCACGCCATTTACGCAATAAATATAAAGTGAAAGTTATTCTTGCACATACGAATAGCGAGAACTGGGTTAAATAATTTTTATGAAAGCAATGATATTGGCAGCAGGATTGGGTACAAGGTTAAAACCCTTTACAGATAGGCATCCCAAAGCTTTGGCAGAAGTAAATGGAAAAAGCTTATTGGGAAGAAATATTATTTATTTACAGCAGTATGGAATTAAAGAAGTGATTGTAAATGTGCATCATTTTGCAGATCAAATAATAGAAGCCGTAAAAAGATACAATGGATGGGGATCAAAAATTACCATCTCCGATGAACAAGATGAAATAGTAGAAACTGGAGGTGGGCTAGTTAAAGCTGCACATTATTTTAAGAATGAGGAATCATTTGTGTTAATGAATGCTGATATTTTGACGAATTTGGATTTGAGTAAAATGATAACTGCACATCAAAAAAATCAATCGTTAGCAACACTAGCAGTTAGCAATAGAGTATCATCTCGTTGCTTATTATTTAATGAACAACAACAAATGGTAGGTTGGAAAAATAATTCTAATGGAGAGGAGAAAGGACCAGTTTTATTCTTGAAAGACCGATCTACAATTCATTCAATGGCATTTAGTGGAATACATATTATTAATACTTCAATTTTTCCGTTGATTAGCCGAACAGGTAAATTTTCGATGATCGATTTGTATTTAGATATTTGTGGTAAGAAGCATATACAAGGGTATGATCATTCGGGAGATATTTTTATTGATGTTGGCAAGCCAGAAAATTTAGAAAAAGCGGCTCAATATTTTAACTAATGCAAACAATACAATTTGCTATAATTGGATGCGGAAAAATTGCTCATCGGCATGCTTCAATAATTGTAAAGCTGGGCAAATTAGTGGCGGTTTGTGATACTGATCAACAAAAAGTAGCTGACTTTGCCAATGAATTCAAGGCCATTTCTTTTTTGTCGATCAATTTGTTTATTTCAGCAAAATTATTGGTTGATGTTGTAGTAATTTGTACACCCAATGGGCTACACGCATCACAAGCTATAGCTGCAATGACAGCTGGGTATCATGTACTAGTTGAAAAGCCAATAGCATTATTAGTTTCAGAGGTAGATGAAATGATTGCCGTATCAACAAATACTCAAAAACAACTATTTACTGTAATGCAAAATAGGTTTAACCAACCTGTAATGGGGGTAAAAAAAGTAATCGATAATAATGAGTTAGGGAAAATATATTCCATACAATTAAATTGTTTTTGGAACAGACCAGAAAACTATTATGCCGACGATTGGCATGGCACCAAAAAACTAGATGGAGGAACATTGTTTACACAGTTTAGTCATTTCATTGATATTTTGCTTTGGTTATTTGGTCCAGTTAAAAAAGTAAATGCTATTTTGCAAAATGCTGCTCATGAAGGTTGTATTGAATTTGAAGATCAAGGTGTGGTGATATTTGAATTTGAACAAGGCATTATTGGAACAATGAATTACTCAGTAAATGCATTTGAAAAAAAC
>JAYVRC010000071.1:0-2896 GCA_043776615.1 Sphingobacteriia bacterium | reverse complement strand
ACAATTCCATAAAAAAGCCATGAATAATTTACTTGATTTAATACTGCTTCTGTTTTAAAAAGCTCACTCCGTTCTTGATAGAAAAAATAAAGTCCTGAGGCGAGTAAAAATAACCCTATTAACTCCTTCCATGGCAAACGGAATCTGGTGAGGATGGGTTTACGAAACATAGCTACTTGCATGGCGTCAAAATTAAGATCTTAATTGAGGATTTTGGTGAAATAAAAATGATTTTTGAAAGATAGAAAAATTATAGAAGATATTATCGAAGTCCTATGAGAGCTCCATATAAAAATCAATACAAGTAAGACTTAAACAAAAGCCATTAGGAAAAGTGCTTTTAAAATTACTTATAAAAAAATATTAAAATTTAATTACTTTTTTAGTTGAGATCCCTCCCACCTTATCAATCAATTTTATTAAATAAATATCGCTTGGTAATACAGATAAATTAAAAGTAGTTGAATTAGAAATGTTGTATTTTCCATCCACCAATTTTCCCATTAAATCATAAATTTCAACTCTTTCAATTTGATTAGGTTTGTTTAATAAAATTGTAAATTGTCCGACGGTGGGATTTGGATAAATAGTAAAACTATCATCAATATTATTTTCGATAAGTCCAACAGATGTTGGGCTATACTTTGCAACAAAAACATCAGTTCCTGATATTGATGATAAATTATAAATAGGAGAGTTAAAATCAAAGTCGGCTGTTCCAGCGAAATTACCAGTAAAATATAAATTATCCGACTCATCTATTGCAATTGTCGTTGCAGCACAATTTCCATCAACATTTTTTGCCCATTGAAAATCACCAACTGAATTTAATTTCAAGATATACATATCATAATACAAGGGAGCTGAAAGATTATAAATGGCTGTATCAGGATTAAAATCAACTGTATTATTAAAAAAGCCGGTAGCATATACATTTCCCAAGGCATCAGTTCTAATTCCGCTAGCATAATCAATATCAGAGCCCCCAAAACTCTTTGCCCATAAAAAACTTCCAGAAGAATCTAATTTTAAAATAAACACATCAAACGATCCATTTGATGCTAAATTATAAATTCCTACGTTAGGATTAAAATCACCAGTATTTTTAAAGTAACCTGTAGCATAAACATTATTTTGCTTATCTATAGTAATTGCCCATGCCTGTGATTCTAGTGTATCTCCTACTTGTTGCGCCCAAACAAAATCACCAACAGAATTTAATTTTTCAATAAATACTGTTCCTCCCGTTGCACTATTCAAATTGTAAACACCAGTACCGGGATCAAAATCAACAATATTGTGAAAAATACCGGTTGCATAAACATTATTACTTGCATCGAGTGCAATATCCAATCCATTATCTGGATAAAGTCCGGCCACTTGCTTTACCCATTCAAAATTTCCTAAGGAGTCTATTTTTAAAATAAATACATCACTAAAACCAACACAAATTAAATTTGAAATTCCGGCATTAGGGTCAAAATCCACAGTGCCTTGAAAGTTTCCGATAACATAGGCGCTACCCAATGAATCAAGTGCCAATGAATTTGGTGTGTCGAACCCATTTCCGCCTAAACTTTTTGCCCAAATCATATTTCCATCTTGATCTGTTTTAAGAATATAAGCATCAAAATCACCGTGCGATGTTAAATTAAATAGTGCAGATGAATCAGGATTAAAATCAGATGTTGAATCAAAGTATCCAGAAATATAAAAATTATTTTTTCGATCTTGTTTTATTGTTAAGGGAATATTAGTTGTGCTTCCACCAATTCTCTTTGCCCAAATAAAATTTCCAACAGCATCAAGCTTTAAAATAAATCCATCATCAAGCCCCGTTGCGGTTAAATTAAAAACATTAGGGCTCGGATCAAAATCAACAGTGCCAACAAACCAACCCACAGTATATACATTTCCTTGTGCATCAACAGCAATTGAATTTCCTTGATCATTTCCAGTTCCGCCAAAACTAGTTGCCCAAGTTAATGATGGCGTTTGTGCATTTGATGCAAGACTAGAAATTACAAAAACTAAAATAAGTAGATTTTTTTTCATAGAAATACAAATTAACTATTGAATATAACTATTGATTCATTTAAAAATCGACAACATCATTTTTGTTAAAATAATAACAATGCGATCGACTGTTTTATGGTAGCATTTAGTAAGTGTACGATACCCCATTAAAGTTGCATGCATTTCAAAATAAAAATGAATGTGGATTTTTTTTTAGATTGTTTTTTAACTTTAACTATCATCCTATTTATAACGAATTCAATTCCTTTAAAAGAGATTATGATAACATCCTATTAGTTCACCATTAAATGTAAATCCATCATGTACAGTTCAAAAATCATTTAAGACAAATTTTCAAAATGACTGATATTTCAGTTTTTATGCTGTGCAGTTATCAAAATTATCTTTTAATAATCAATAGATTACATTTATATCCTAAATAAATTATAGTTTATACCATAAACTAGTCTATATTTGCAATGTGTTTATAAAACTTCCTAAAATGAAAAACTTATTAATCCTTATCTCCATCACAGCGCTATTGATGTACAGCGCATCACCATGCGAAGCACAAAAATCAATAAGTGCTAAAGATTTAAATCATTATGTATCCATGATGGATACTGCTGGTGAATCAGCCTCATCATGGAAAACAATTTGCGATCAATTTGCAAAACTTTCGACTGGCAATGAAACAAATTGGCTAGTACAATATCATGCAGCTTTTTCAAGTGCAATATATGCAATGAGAATTACCGATATGAAAGATCGTGATACTTACTTAGATAAAGCATTAGCTTATGCAGAAAAATCCAATATAGCTAAACCGAATGAATCCGAAGTTTTTGTTTTGAAAGGTATGATAACCGCAATGAAAATT